>NZ_JACAQY010000017.1:0-291469 GCF_013386835.1 Pseudomonas sp. IPO3774 | reverse complement strand
TCTTTTTCAGAATTTCCTTAGAAATAACAGTTTTTCCGGAATTTTCAGGTCAAAAGGAAATAGCGATTTCCTGCTTTATCGCCAGGCTGAATATAAATGTGAAAGCGGGCTTGTGGAGGAGCAAGCAAGCCTGCACATTTGGTTTCAGCATTTTCAAATCCAGGAGGAACACATGAACCAGGCCGACTACCTCATCATCGGCGGTGGCATCGCCGGCGCATCCGCCGGCTACTGGCTGTCACACCATGCCCGCGTCATCGTGCTGGAACGCGAGTCGATGCCGGGTTACCACTCCACCGGCCGTTCCGCCGCCCTGTACATCGCCGCCTATGGTACGCCCCAGGTCCGCGCGCTGACGCTGGGCAGCCGCGCCTTCTTCGATCAGCCGCCCGCAGGCTTTGCCGAACACCCCTTGCTCACCCCACGGGGCGAATTGCTGGTGGACTTGATTGGCGACCCCGGTGAGTTGCAGCGCCAGTACCTGAGTGCCAAAGCCCTTGTGCCAGAAACGCGACTGCTCGACGTCGAGGAGTCGATGGCCATGATGCCGATCCTGCGCCGGGAAAAAGTCCATGGCGGGATCTACGACCCGACCGTGTGTGACATCGATACCGATGCGCTCTATCAAGGTTACCTGCGCGGCATTCGGCGCAATGGCGGAGAAATCCACACCGACAGTGAGGTGCAGAAACTAACCCGTGACGGTCAGGGACTGTGGCAAGTGCGCACGGCCCAACAACACTTCAGCGCCCCGGTGATCATCAACGCCGCCGGCGCCTGGGCCGACCATATCGGCGAGTTGGCCGGTGCACAGAAAATCGGCCTGCAACCCAAACGTCGCAGCGCGTTCGTCTTCTCTCCACCCGCCGAGCTGAACATCCACGCATGGCCGGAGCTGGCGGCCCTCGACGGTTCGTTCTATATGAAACCCGACGCCGGCATGTTCCTCGGCTCACCGGCCAATGCCGACCCGGTGGAGCCCCACGATGTGCAACCGGAAGAGCTGGACATCGCCACGGGCATCTATCACATCGAGGAAGCCACCACCCTGAGCATCCGCCGGCCTGCGCGGACCTGGGCCGGGCTGCGCAGTTTCGTCAGCGATGGTGATCTGGTCTGCGGGTTCGATCCACAGGTGGAGGGATTATTCTGGATTGCGGCTCAGGGCGGCTACGGGATCCAGACGTCTCCGGCGATGGGCCAGGCCAGTGCGGCGCTGGTGCGCGGCAAGCCTTTGCCGGATGCATTGGCGGCGTTCGGGTTGACCGAAGCGATGCTTTCTCCACACCGGCTGCACGCCTCGACCTGACCTGTGTGGCGGGGGAGCTTGCTGTGGGGAGGGAGCTCCCTCGCCACACGTTATTTCCAGCGGTCAGCGGCTGCGTGATCGCTGTCGCGCCCTTCCACCCAGCGTGGCCCTTCGCTGGTGTTTTCCTTCTTCCAGAACGGCGCCCGGGTCTTCAGGTAGTCCATCACAAAGGCGCAGGCATCGAACGCCGCCTGACGATGGGCACTGGCCGCCGCAACAAACACGATCGGCTCACCCGGCTCCAGGGCGCCAATGCGGTGCAGCACTTCCAGCTTGAGCAGTGGCCAACGCTGTTCAGCCTCCACGGCAATTTTGCCGAGGGCTTTTTCAGTCATGCCCGGATAGTGCTCAAGGAACATCCCCGCCACATCCAGGCCATCATTGAAGTCACGCACATAGCCGACAAAACTCACCACCGCGCCTACGCCCACATTGGCCGCATGCATCGCGTTGACTTCAGCACCGGGATCAAACGCCTCGGCCTGCACCCGAATCGCCATGGTCAGCCTCCGGTCACGGGCGGGAAGAATGCCACTTCGTCGCCAGCTTGCAGCGGCTCTTCAAGGTCGCACAGTTCCTGGTTACGAGCGCACATCAGGCTGGCCTCATTGAGCACTGCGAATTCCGGGTCACCGGCCAATGCCTGGCGTACAGCGTCGACCGTCGCGAAGTCACCTTCCATCTCCAGGGAGTCCAGGCCAATCGCTTCGCTGTAGCGCGCAAAAAACAGTACGTTGATGCTCATGCCTGGTCCGCCTTGAAATGCCCGCTCTTGCCGCCGAGTTTCTCCAGCAGCCGAATGGTTTCGATGGTCATGCCACGGTCCACGGCCTTGCACATGTCGTAGATCGTCAGGGCGGCAACACTGGCCGCGGTCAACGCTTCCATCTCCACGCCGGTCTGCCCGGAGAGTTTGCAGCGGGCGACGATGCGCACCGCGTCCAGGCCATCGGCACTGAGCTCGACCTTGACCCCGGTGAGCATCAACGGGTGGCACAGGGGAATCAGATCACTGGTTTTTTTTGCGGCCTGGATCCCGGCGATACGGGCCACGGCAAACACGTCGCCCTTGGGGTGGGCGCCGTCGACAATCATTTTCAGGGTCTCGGGCAACATGCGCACCCGCGCTTCGGCCACGGCTTCACGGAACGTCACGGCTTTTTCAGTGACGTCGACCATGTGGGCGCGACCTTGGGAATCGAGATGAGTCAGCACAGGGATACTCCTGATCAGGAGCTCCGATTGTAAACCCAACGCCGATCAAATGTGGGAGCTGGCTTTTGTGGGAGTCGGGCTTGCCCGCGATGCAGGCACCTCGGTATGTCAGTTACACCGAGGTGATGCTATCGCAGGCAAGCCAGCTCCCACATTGACCGTGGTTACAGGTGAGATTCGGCGTATTCGGCCAGAATCGAACGAGGGACACCTTGCAAGGCGATGTGCACGCCGTTCGGGAAGTCCTTGAAGCGTTCCGTCAGGTAAGTCAGCCCGGAGCTGGTCGCGGACAGGTAAGGGGTGTCGATCTGTGCCAGGTTGCCCAGGCACACCACTTTGGAACCGGCGCCGGCACGGGTGATGATGGTTTTCATCTGGTGCGGCGTGAGGTTCTGGCATTCATCGATCAAAATCAGGCTCTGCTGGAAGCTGCGACCTCGAATGTAGTTGAGGGATTTGAACTGCAACGGCACTTTGCTGAGGATGTAATCGACGCTGCCATGGGTGTTTTCGTCATCCATGTGCAAGGCTTCGAGGTTGTCGGTGATCGCCCCCAGCCACGGCTCCATTTTTTCCGCTTCGGTGCCGGGCAGGAAACCGATTTCCTGGTCCAGGCCCTGCACGCTGCGGGTGGCGATGATGCGGCGATAGCGTTTGGTAACCATGGTCTGTTCGATGGCGGCAGCCAGGGCGAGGATGGTTTTCCCCGAACCTGCGGCGCCGGTCAGGTTGACCAGGTGGATGTCCGGATCAAGCAAGGCATACAGCGCCAGGCTCTGGTAGATATCACGCGGTTTCAGGCCCCAGGCTTCCTGGTGCAACAGGGGTTCCTGATGCAGGTCGAGGATCAGCAGCTTGTCGACCTGGATCTCTTTGATCCAGCCCACAAAACCCTGTTCGTCGATGATGAATTCGTTGATGTGCACAGCCGGCAGGTTGTCGATCAGCTGTACCTGGTGCCAGGTGCGGCCATGGTCCTGACGGGTTTCGACCTTGCTGACGCGATCCCAGAACGAGCCGGTCATGGTGTGATAACCACGAGACAGCATTGACACGTCGTCAACCAGTTGGTCGGTACTGTAGTCCTCGGCAGCGATCCCACACGCTCGTGCCTTGAGGCGCATATTGATGTCTTTGGTCACCAGCACCAGGCGCAGGTCCTTGTCGCGTGCGTGCAGGTCGATCAATTGGTTGATGATTTTGTTGTCGTTCAGATTCTCCGGCAGCAAGCTGTTGGGCTCGCTGCGCTTGTTCATCAGAATCGACAGCAAGCCCTTGGGCCCGCTTTTGCCACGCTGGATCGGTACGCCCACCTCGACGTCGTCGGGGGAGGCTTCGCCGAGGGTCTTGTCGATCAGGCGGATGGCCTGGCGGCATTCGGCGGCAACGCTGTGGTGCCCGCTTTTGAGTTTGTCGAGCTCCTCAAGCACGATCATCGGGATGGCGACGTGGTGTTCTTCGAAGTTGAGCAGTGCGTTTGGATCGTGAATCAGTACGTTGGTATCAAGCACATAAAGGATTGGCTGGTCGGAAGAAGGGTTACGTCCATGATCATCCATACTCGGTCACCTTTGTGGGAGCCAGTCGACGCAATACCGCGACAGTGCTGCGCCTCGATTCGACCGTCGAACGCACTTGAGGGGCGTCAAGTGCGGTGCACACAAGAGGTGTCTTGGAAGACGCCACCTGTGTTGCAGGTTTCGGCTGTCTGTCTTCGTAATACCGCAAAACACATGACGGGAAAAAGCACTTTGACGCTTTTTTGAAGTTTATTTTTCAGGATGACGAATAGCACTAGGCGCGCCGGCATTGCACCGTTAAAGTCGGAAGTCCGCCTGTATCGAAATACCTCCCAAAATCCCCCCTGAAAAACCTCAGCCCCAACAGGGCCGGGCTTTTCGTGCTTTTTCAGCGAAACGCTTCGCGGCAATCCTGCCAGCCGAGTCCACTTTCTGCCGTGGCGTGTAAAAGCCAGGGTAAAGCGATGCGCGCCTTGTCCTGGGTGTCGTGGAAGACGATCACCCCGCGCCGCCACAACAGCATCAGTGTGAGCACGCGGTTCGCCGACTCATCAGCCTTGAGCTTGCCGGGTTCGTCTTCCGAGTCGATGTCCCACAAGGCCACTTGCAGCCCTTGTGACTGGAAAAATCCCTGGCTGTCGGACCGGCGCTGACCGTACGGCGGGCGGAACAGCGGCAGGTAGTTTTCCGGCATCAGGTTTTGCGCCAGGGAGGCGCTGCGGGTGATGGACGACTGCCAGTCGACCCAGTGGCTATGGGAGCGGTACTGCCAGCCCTGGATGCCAACGCACTGGCCCTGGTACAGCGCCTGCACATCGGTGGCCGAGCTTTTCTCGACGCGGGTTTGCAGGCTGTTGCCCAGCACGAAGAAGAGGCTGTGCATTTTCTGTTTGCGCAGGTAGTCGGCGAGCCAGTCGGTATTGCCGCTGACCGGGGACGGTCCGCTGTCGAAGGTCAGCAGGAACATCCGGTCGTTGAGTTCGTCGCCGTTGCGCTCGTGGTCGCCGAAGCGCGCGATTTCGCTGCTGATCTGGGGGAACAGGGCGGCCTTGCGCAACTGTTCATCCAGGTAGCGCTCGTGAAATGCGCGGCTGGGGCCAGCCCAGCCTATATAGAAGGAGTTGTCGCTGACTTCGAATTTGGCGGCTTGTTCGCGCAGGTCGTCCATGTTTTCCACCAGGTAGCAGAAGGAGGCGTCCTGTTCGCAGCTTTGTTGGGCGAAGGTGTAGTTTTCCAGTAGCCGTTGCCAGAGTTGACGGCGCAGGTCGTCGATCGAGGCCTGATTGATGATCTTCAGGCCCAGGCGCTGCTTGAGGGCGGGCTCGTCGAGGGATTCGCTGGCGAGCAGGGTGTGGGCGAACATCAGGATTTCTGCGCGTGAGGCGACGTCGAACAGGGCGGGGCTGCTGAGGCGTTCGGGCCAGGTGCCGCGGTCCAGGGTTGCGACATCCACGGGGGCGGCTTGGGCGCCCAGGCAGATGAGCCAGGCTGACAGTAAAAGCGCAATTCGCACGAAGGGTCTCCCTTTCCAGAGTCGTCGGGCACTATAGCCGATCGTGTGGGGGCGCTATTGGGTTGGTGTGTATATGCGTTATTTGAGTGATGGCTTGTATTGGTTCCGCTCTTACAGCGGCTCACNNAGCGAAACCATAAGCCGCCGTAACCGCAGAAACGGATATGCCCCCCAACGACCGCACAGCTATCTATCACCATCATAGGTGGAGTCAAACCGCCCTACCCCCTAGAATCCCCCCACGATTAAAGGAGACGACTTCATGCTGACGGTGATTTCCCCCGCCAAAACCCTCGATTTCGAGTCAAAGCCGGTCACCCCGCGCTTCACCCAGCCGCAATACCTCGACCACTCCCAGGAGCTGATCGAACAACTGCGCGAACTCAGCCCGGCGCAAATCAGCGAACTGATGCACGTCTCCGACAAAATCGGCGGCCTCAACGCCGCACGCTTCGGCAGCTGGACCCCCGCCTTCACCCCCGCCAACGCCAAACAAGCCCTGCTGGCATTCAAGGGCGACGTCTACACCGGCCTCAACGCCGAAACCCTCAAGGACGCCGACTTCACCTACGCCCAGGACCACCTGCGCATGCTCTCCGGCCTGTACGGCCTGCTGCGGCCGCTGGACCTGATGATGCCGTACCGCCTCGAAATGGGCACCAAACTGCCCAACGCCCGTGGCAAGGACCTGTACGCTTTCTGGGGCACCCGCATCAGCGAGTGGCTCAACGAAGCCCTGGCCGAACAAGGCGATGACGTGCTGCTCAACCTCGCGTCCAACGAGTACTTCTCGGCAGTCAAACGCCCGGCATTGAAAGCGCGGATCATCAACACCGAGTTCAAGGATCTGAAAAACGGCCAGTACAAGATCATCAGCTTCTACGCCAAGAAGGCCCGGGGCATGATGAGCCGCTTTGTGATTGAAGAACGCATCAACGACCCGGCCCGACTCAAGGAGTTTGACGTGCAGGGTTATCGCTTCAATGCGGAGCAGTCGAAGCCGGATAACCTGGTGTTCCTGCGGGATCACGCCCCGGAATAACCTGACAACGAAGATCCAAATGTGGGAGCGGGCTTGCTCGCGAAAGCGGTGGTTCAGTCGATGCCTTTATTGCCTGACACGCCGCTTTCGCGAGCAAGCCCGCTCCCACATTTTGTTTGCATTCCAATTCCGAATTCGTCATTTATTTGGCGTCAAAAATAATTCTTCAGATTCCCTAACATTTATTTCACTCGACATTCGTCAATTTTTTTCGTAGTGGCACCACTTTTTTAAAACAGTAGTGGCACAAAACTATTTACCCCTCGAAACTCCCCGCAACTACTGGCCTAAATAGCAAGTGCTATCAGAATAGTACTAGTGCCATCTTTCCTAATATTTCAAGAAATTTCCGGAAACAGGATGAGTGGACAGGAACTATGTCCTAAAGCACCGCTCATACCACCGGTAACGATTATCTCTGAAGATGTAAGAGATGACTTACGTGGCGACCAAGGGAAGTAGCAAAGTTGTCATATGACTTTGACTCAATGGTCAAATCATCAACTGATTAGTTGAAGGCGGACGCAAAGGTTTCACTACTTTCTCCGAAAAGGCCAAGGCTGAGCTCACCTGTATGGGTCAGTGAGACAACCCAAGCCGTTGATATATAAGGGCTCAAAGCCCCTGTCAACGCCTTGCGGCACTGGCGCCAGGCCCTTCCCCAGGAAGGCTGGCTGCATTTCAGGGCAAGCCCCAACAATAAGGCCAAGTTGCGCACAACTTGAGTGCATTAGTTAGTCACTCGACTTTTAGTATGCCTGCACTGGATATACCGACGTTTATTCGTCGCACTTCCCAGTGCCTGGGTGACGCTTCAAAACATGAACTCCGGCCATCTAGTGGCACGATTAACAATGAGGTAAATGCGATGCGCATCAGCATATTTGGTTTGGGTTACGTCGGCGCGGTATGTGCCGGTTGCCTGTCTGCACGGGGCCATGAGGTCGTTGGCGTAGACATCTCCAAGGAAAAGATCGACCTGATCAACGCGGGTAAATCCCCCATCGTTGAACCGGGTCTGGGCGAGCTGTTAAGCCAGGGCGTTCAAACCGGCCGACTGCGCGGCACCACCAATTTCGCCGAGGCAATCCGTGATACCGACCTGTCGATGATTTGCGTCGGCACGCCGAGCAAGAAGAACGGCGACCTGGAACTCAACTACATCGAATCGGTGTGCCGCGAGATCGGTTTTGTCCTGCGTGACAAGACCTCCCGTCACACCATCGTGGTCCGCAGCACCGTGCTGCCAGGTACCGTGGCCAATGTGGTGATTCCGATTCTCGAAGACTGCTCGGGCAAGAAAGCCGGCGTCGACTTCGGCGTCGCCGTAAACCCTGAGTTCCTGCGTGAAAGCACCGCCATCGCCGACTACGACCTGCCGCCGATGACCGTCATCGGTGAATTCGACACCGCTTCCGGCGATGTCCTGCAGTCGCTGTACGAAGAACTCGACGCGCCGATCATCCGCAAGGACATCGCCGTCGCCGAGATGATCAAGTACACCTGCAACGTCTGGCATGCGACCAAAGTGACCTTCGCCAACGAGATCGGCAACATCGCCAAGGCGGTAGGTGTCGACGGTCGCGAAGTGATGGAAGTGGTCTGCCAGGACAAGACCCTCAACCTGTCCCAGTACTACATGCGCCCGGGCTTTGCCTTCGGCGGTTCCTGCCTGCCCAAGGACGTGCGCGCCCTGACGTACCGCGCCGGCTCCCTCGACGTGGATGCGCCGCTGCTCAACTCGCTGATGCGCAGCAACGAGTCCCAGGTGCAAAACGCTTTCGACATCGTTTCCAGCCACGACAAACGCAAAGTCGCCCTGCTGGGCCTGAGCTTCAAGGCCGGCACCGATGACCTGCGCGAAAGCCCGCTGGTGGAACTGGCAGAGATGCTGATCGGCAAGGGTTTCGACCTGAGCATCTACGACAGCAACGTCGAATACGCTCGCGTGCACGGCGCCAACAAGGACTACATCGAAGGCAAGATCCCTCACGTGTCGTCCCTGCTCAACTCGGACTTCGACGAAGTGATCAACAACTCCGACGTGATCATCCTGGGCAACCGCGATGAGAAGTTCCGTGCCCTGGCGCACAACGCACCCCACGGCAAGCAAGTGGTCGACCTGGTGGGCTTCATGTCCAAGGCCACCAGCGTGAGCGGCCGTACCGAAGGCATTTGCTGGTAACAGCAACGGCAAGTTTCAAGCGGCAAGCGTCCTGATCCCCGGCGCTTGCTGCTTGAAGCCTCCTTCACCTGCGGAATGACGCCTATGTCCAAGTTAAAACACGTACTCCTCCAATCTGCCGGCTGGCTGTTTTTCCTGAGCCTGCTGATGGGACTCGCCCTGCTGTTGCCGGCGAGTACGTTCGACTCAGAGTCGAAGAATTTTATTTTCCTGATTGGCGCCGTCGGTATCTGGCGCTACTCGATGGGTGCTACGCATTTCTTTCGCGGCATGCTGTTCCTGTACGTGGTCTACCCGCACCTGCGGCGCAAAGTGCGCAAGCTGGGCAAGGCAGCAGACCCGTCCCACGTATTCCTGATGGTTACCAGCTTTCGGATCGACGCGCTGACCACGGCCCAGGTCTACAGCTCGGTGATCCGCGAGGCCATCGAATGTGGCTTCCCTACCACCGTGGTCTGCTCCCTGGTGGAAATGTCCGATGAGCTGCTGGTCAAGAGCCTGTGGGCCAGGATGAACCCGCCCGACCACGTCAAGCTGGACTTCGTGCGCATCGCCGGTACCGGCAAGCGTGACGGCCTGGCCTTCGGTTTTCGCGCCATCTCCCGCCACCTGCCGGACAACCGCGCCGTAGTGGCCGTGATCGATGGCGACACCGTGCTCGCCGAGGGCGTAGTGCGCAAGACCGTGCCGTGGTTCCAGCTGTTCGGCAATGTCGGCGGCCTGACCACCAACGAGTTCTGCGAAGTGCGCGGCGGCTACATCATGAGCGAGTGGCACAAGCTGCGCTTCGCCCAGCGCCACATCAACATGTGCTCCATGGCCCTGTCCAAACGCGTGCTGACCATGACCGGCCGCATGTCGGTATTCCGCGCCAACGTGGTCACCGACCCGGGCTTCATTGCCGATGTGGAAAGCGACTCGCTGCAACACTGGCGCCTGGGCCGCTTCAAGTTTTTGACCGGTGACGACAAGTCCAGCTGGTTCAGCCTGATGCGCCTGGGCTACGACACTTTCTACGTACCGGACGCCGCGATCCACACCGTGGAACACCCGCCGGAAAAGAGCTTTATCAAGGCCAGCCGCAAACTGATGTTCCGCTGGTACGGCAACAACCTGCGCCAGAACTCACGTGCCCTGGGCCTGGGTATGCGTCGCCTGGGCCTGTTCACCAGCATCGTGCTGTTTGATCAACGCGTGTCGATGTGGACCTCCCTGCTGGGGCTGACCGTGGCGATCATCGCCACCTTCAAATACGGCGGCGCGTTCATCCTCGCCTACCTGCTGTGGATCGGCATCACCCGCCTGATTCTGACCCTGCTGCTGTCGTGCTCCGGCCACAAGATCGGCCCGGCTTACCCGGTGATTCTCTATTACAACCAGATCATGGGCGCGCTGGTGAAGATCTACGTGTTCTTCCGCCTTGATCAACAGTCCTGGACCCGCCAGGACACCAAACTGACCCGCGATTTGGCCAGCTTTCAACGTTGGTTCAACACCTGGTCGTCTCGGACCATGACCTTCTCCGCCGGCAGCATTTTCGTCGCCGTGTTGCTGATGATGGTTTGACCCTGCCAAGCCTGAATTAACTAGGAACTAAACACCATGAATAGCCCAGTAAACGCCAACGTTGTCCACGAATCCGAAGCCCAGCGCCAACACGCCCGGGTCAAAATCCCGGCCAAGCTGCGCTTCTTCGGCGCCGATCAAACACCGATGGAAGTGCGGGTGATCGACCTGTCAGCCGGCGGCCTGGCCTTCAACGCCCCGCAGCAGCCGCTGAAAGTCGGCGATGTGCACAAGGGTCGCTTGCAGTTCGTGATCGACAACCTGGGCCTGGCGATGGACGTCGAGCTGCAGATTCGCTCCTACGACCGCCAGACCGGCCGCACCGGTTGCCAGTTCCAGAACCTCGATGCACAAGACATCTCCACCCTGCGCCACCTGATCACCTCGCACCTGGCCGGTGACATCGTGACCATGGGTGACGTGCTGGCAACCCTGCAACGCGACAACTTCACCAAGGCGCGCAAGGTCAAGGACGGCGGCAGCAACATGAGCGTCGGTGGCCGCCTGCGGGCGGTGACTTTCAGCCTCGGGATCTTCGTGGTGGGCCTGGCGGCATTCGGCTTCGTGGTCAAATCGGTGTACGGCATGTACTTCGTCAGCCACGCCACCTCCGGCCTGGTGAGCGTGCCCGGGATGAACGTGACCATGCCCCGCGATGGCACCGTGCAAAGCCTGATCAAAGGCGATGCGGTCGCCGCCAAAGGCGCGCCATTGGCAACCTTCAGCACAAGCATGCTCGACGTACTCAAGGGCCATCTGGACGAAGACCAGCTGCAACCGGCCAAGGTCGAAGAGCTGTTCGGCAAGCAAATGACCGGCACCCTCACCTCCCCGTGCGACTGCGTCGTGGCCCAGCAACTGGTCGCCGACGGTCAGTACGCCAGCAAGGGCGACGTGATCTTCCAACTGGTGCCACGCGGCAGCCAGGCCAACGTTGATGCACGTTTCTCCTATCGCCAGTTTGCCGACGTTCGCCCGGGCACCCGCGTGAACTTCCAGGTAGCGGATGAAGAGCAGGTACGCACCGGCACCATCGTCAGCAGCACCAGCCTGAACAGCAGCGAAATGTCCTCCGACATCCGCGTGCAGATCAAACCCGACGCCCCGCTGGACAGCACCTACGCCGGTCGCCCGGTTGAAGTGACCAGCGATCGCGGCCCGTCCCTGAACTGGCTGATCGACAAAGCCATGGCCAACGGTCTGTAAGCAGAGGACATGCCTGTGATGACTCTCTCAAAAACACCGCAATCCCTGTGGGAGCGGGCTTGCTCGCGAAAGCAGTGTGTCAGCCAACACATGCATCAACTGACAGGGCCCCTTCGCGAGCAAGCCCGCTCCCACATGGGAACTGCGGCGTTGCTGGCTGTTGCGGTCAGCCTCGCCGGTTGCGCCGGCCTGCCCGACCAACGCCTGGCCAATGAAGCGCTGAAACGTGGCGACACCGTCACTGCCCAGCAGAACTACCAGCAGCTCGCGGATTTGGGCTACAGCGAGGCCCAAGTGGGCCTGGCGGATATCCAGGTCGGCACCCGCGACCCCGAGCAAATCAAGCAGGCCGAAGCGACGTACCGCGCGGCTGCCGATACCTCGCCCCGTGCCCAGGCACGCCTGGGCCGCCTGCTGGTGGCCAAGCCCGGCGCGACCGAAGCCGAACACCATGAAGCCGAAGGCCTGCTGAAAAAAGCCTTTGCCAATGGCGAAGGCAACACCCTGATCCCGCTGGCAATGCTCTACCTGCAATACCCGCACAGTTTCCCGAACATCAACGCCCAGCAGCAGATCAGCAAATGGCGCGCCTCGGGTTACCCGGAAGCCGGTCTCGCCCAGGTGCTGCTGTATCGCACCCAGGACACCTACGACCAGCACCTGGATGAAGTGGAAAGCATCTGCAAGGCGGCGCTGAACACCACCGATATCTGCTACGTCGAGCTGGCCACGGTCTACCAGAAAAAAGCCGAGCCGGAAAAACAGGCCGAACTGCTCAAGCAGATGGAAGCCGGCTACAGCCGCGGCACCGTCACCGCCCAACGGGTCGACAGCGTGGCTCGTGTACTGGGTGATGCAAGCCTGGGCAAGACCGACGAAAAAACCGCCCAGGCCCTGCTGGAAAAAATCGCCCCCGGCTACCCGGCCTCCTGGGTCAGCCTGGCGCAACTGCTCTACGACTTCCCGGAACTGGGCGACGTCGACCAGATGATGAAGTACCTCGACAACGGCCGCGCCGCCGACCAGCCCCGCGCCGAACTGTTGCTGGGCAAGCTCTACTACGAAGGCAAGTGGGTCCCGGCTGACGCCAAGGCCGCCGAAGAACACTTCCAGAAAGCCGTCGGCCGCGAAGTCGCCGCCGACTACTACCTCGGCCAGATCTACCGCCGTGGCTACCTGGGCAAGGTCTATTCGCAAAAGGCCCTGGACCATCTGTTGACCGCTGCGCGCAACGGCCAGAACAGCGCCGACTTCGCGATTGCCCAGCTGTTTTCCCAAGGCAAGGGCACCAAGCCCGACCCGCTTAACGCCTATGTCTTCAGCCAGTTGGCCAAGGCCCAGGACACGCCGGAAGCCAACGACCTGGCGACCCAGCTCGAAGCGCCGCTGACCCCGGAACAACGCGCCGAAGGCCAACGCCTGGTGCAACAGGAGCTGGCCGTGCGCGGCACCCTGGCCCAAAGCACGCTGCAATTGCACGCCCTGCAAGAAGAAGACGGCGAGGAATCCCTATGAAGCTCAACCCATTCGTCAAGGCCGGTATCGGCCTGACCTTCGCCCTACTGTGGTCGTGCCCGACCCTGGCGGCGCTGACCGAAGCCAAGAACTTCGGCCTGGAAGTCAAAGTCACCGGCCAGTCCGAAGATGACCGCGACCTGGGCACCCAGAAAGGCGGCGACGTCAACGGCATCGGCCTTGACCTGCGCCCGTGGATCTACGGAGAAAGCGGCAACTGGAGCGCCTACGCCATGGGCCAGGCCGTGACCTCCAGCGACATCATCGAGACCGACACCCTGCAACAGTCCTCGGATGACGCCACTCAACAGACCAGCAATGACGACCGCAAGAGCAAGAAGAACTACCTGGCGATGCGCGAGTTCTGGGTCGCCTATGGCGGCTTCACGCCCTACCCCGGCGAGATCCTCAAGCTCGGTCGCCAACGCCTGCGCAATGACGACGGCCAATGGCGCGACACCAATATCGAAGCGCTGAACTGGACCTTCGACACCACCTTGCTCAAGGCCAATGTCGGCGTCGCCGAGCGCTTCAGCGAATACCGCACCGACCTCAAGGAACTGTCGCCCAAGGACAAGGACCGTCAGCACCTGTACGCCGACGCCGCCTACCAGTGGACGCCAGGCCAGTGGATCGGCCTGCGCGCTCACCACACCCATGATGACGGCAAGCTCGACTACCCGGAACCGGGCGTGGCCACCGACTCGCTGGACAAGCGCGAGAACGGCGACCTGACCTGGCTCGGCATCGAAGCCAACAGCGACGCCTACAACTGGCGCAACACCAACACCGTCAACTACTGGGCGAGCGTCACCGGCATGCAGGGCGACCGCGACACGGTCAACGCCTTGAACGCCGACGGCACCCGCCCGGCCAACGCCAAGCGCAGCGATGACGTGAATGGCTGGGCCACCGATTTGGGTGTACGCCTGCGCCTCGACCCGCAGTGGCAAGTGGGCGCCGCCTACTCCCGCGCCAGTGCCGAATACGAGCAGAACGGCCTGCAAAGCAACCGTTCGAACTGGACCGGTACCCAATCCCGCGTCCACCGCTTCGGTGAAGCGTTTCGCGGCGAGATGAACAACATGCAGTCCATGAGCCTGTTCGGGTCCTGGCAGCTGCGCGAGGACTATGACGCAAGCCTTGTGTACCACAAGTTCTGGCGCGTAGACGGCAACAAGCCGGTGGGCAGCAACGGCATCGATGCCGTGCAGAACAACACCGATGACGTGACCGGCGCGATCCTGTCCAGCACGTCCCTGCCGCTTGAAGACGGCAAGAAAGATCTCGGCCAGGAGATGGACCTGGTGGTCACCAAGTACTTCAAGAAAGGCCTGCTGCCGGCCGGGCTCAGCCAGTCGATCGACGAGCCGTCGGCCCTGGTGCGCTTCCGTGCAGGCGTGTTCAAGCCGGGCGACGCCTATGGCAGCCAGGTCGACTCGTACATGCATCGCGCCTTTGTCGACGTGATCTGGAAGTTCTGATGGGAGCCTGCGCAATGAAGTCTCAAAGACTGCTCGTCGCGGCCATGCTGCTGGCCAGCGCCTCGGCCTTCGCCGACAAAGCGCCGACCATCGCCAAAGAGCTGCAACAGGCCAAGACCTACACCATCTCCAGCCCGCCGACCGAGCCGCTGGAGATGGCCAAGCCTGCGCTGCCGGACGTGTCCGGCTACACCGCGGCCAATATCGCGAAAAAGATTGTGCGTACCAAGCCAGGCAAAATCAGCATCCGCCGGATGATGCAGGAAGACGCCCTGAAGGACTTCATCGGCGGCGACAACAAGATGGCCGAATGGGTAGTGCGCCAGCACGGCATTCCCCAGGCGATCTTTGTCGACGACGGCTACATGAACCTCAAGGACCTGCTGAAGAAAGTGCCCAAGCAGTACTTCAGCGAAACCTCGCCGGGGGTGTTCCTGGCCAAGTTGCCGATCGTGGTGGGCCGTAAAGGCATCCTCGAAATCGACAAGCAGACTCAAGAGCTGCGCCTGTCCCAGGAAGCCGGTTCGTTCCTGATCAACGACGGCCAGTTGTTCGTACGTGACACCAGAATCACCGGCTGGCGCGAGAAGACCAACGGCCCGGCGACCTTCCAGTCGCCCAAGGAATTCCGCCCGTTCCTGCTGGCCTGGGGCGGCACCGAGACCTACATAGCCAACAGCAAGATGGCCAGTTTCGGCTACGCCAACAGTAAGTCGTATGGCGTGAGTATTTCCCAATACACGCCGAACATGGCCAAGGTGCTCAAGCGCCCCGAGCCGACGGGCTGGATCGTCGACTCCGAGTTCTCGGACATGTGGTACGGCTTCTACTGCTACGAAACCACCGGCTTTGTGCTCAAGGGCAATACCTACAAAGACAACATCGTCTACGGCATTGACCCCCACGACCGTTCACACGGCCTGATCATCACCGACAACACCGTCTACGGCACGAAGAAGAAGCACGGCATCATCATTTCCCGGGAAGTGAACGACAGCTTCATCTTCAACAACCGCAGCTTCGACAACAAGCTCTCGGGCCTGGTGATCGACCGTAACAGCGTCAACAACCTGATCGCCGACAACGAGATCTACCGCAACCACACCGACGGCATCACCCTCTATGAGAGCGGCGATAACCTGCTGTGGGGCAACAAGGTGATCAGCAACCGTCGCCACGGCATCCGCGTGCGTAACAGCGTGAACATTCGCCTGTACGAGAACATTGCCATGGCCAACGGGCTGACCGGCGTGTACGGCCACATCAAGGATTTGACCGACACCGACCGCGACATCGCCCTCGACCCGTTCGACACCAAGGTCTCGCTGATCGTGGTCGGCGGTGAACTGGCCGCCAACGGCAGCGGGCCGCTGTCCATCGACTCGCCGCTGAGCGTCGAGCTGTACCGCGTATCGATGCTTGCGCCGACCAAATCCAGTGGCATCAGCTTCTCGGGCGTTCTTGGCGATCGCCAGGAAGAGATCCTCGACTTGCTGGTACGCCAGAAGAAAGCCGTGCTGATCGACCCTGTCGAACGCCAGACCGAAATGCAGGACTGAGGATGACCTTTATGCACCCACACATGATCAAACTGCTCAGCCTTTCGGGTTTGACCCTCGGCCTGCTCGCGGCCAGCCAGGGCGTGCGCGCCGACGAAATCAAGGCGCCAACCTTCACCGCCGAACCGTGCTGCAGCCTGTGCCCAGCCGCCCACGACGCGAAGAACTACACCACGCGCTACCAGCAGAACTTCACCACCCTGGTGCAAGCCCAGGGCGATTGGCTGTTCCGGACCCAGGAAGACCTGCGCACCGAATTCGACACCAGCCCCGCCGGCTACAAACGCATGCAGCAGCTGCACGATGCGTTCAAGAGCAAGGGCGTGGAACTGGTGGTGGTCTACCAGCCGACCCGTGGTTTGGTGAACCGCAACAAGCTCAACCCTGAAGAGAAAGCCAGGTTCGATTTCGACAAGGCCCTGGGCAATTACAAGACCATGCTCGGGCGCTTCGCCAAGATGGGCTACGTCGTGCCGGACCTGTCGCCGCTGACCAACGAGCAACTGCCGGACGAGTTGCCGGCCCACGATTTCTACTTCCGCGGCGACCAACACTGGACGCCATACGGCGCCCAGCGCACCGCCAAAATCGTCGGCGCGAAAGTGCGGGCGATGCCTGAATTTGCCGGCATCCCGCAGCGCGAATTCGAGACCAAACGGTCCGGGCGCATGGGCAAGACGGGCACCCTGCACAACATGGCCGGGCAACTGTGCGGCACCAGCTACGCGATCCAGTACATGGACCAGTTCACCACCGAGCCCAAGGGCGAAGCGGCAGACGGCGACCTGTTCGGTGATTCCGGCAACCCGCAGATCACCCTCGTGGGTACCAGCCACAGTGGCAAGAACTACAATTTCGCCGGCTTCCTGGAACAGGAAATCGGTGCCGACATCCTTAACGTCGCCTTCCCCGGTGGTGGCCTGGAAGGCTCGATGATCCAGTACCTGGGCAGCGAAGAATTCCAGAAGACCCCGCCGAAGATCCTGATCTGGGAATTCTCGCCGCTGTATCGCCTGGACCAGGAGACCATCTACCGCCAGATGATGTCGCTGCTGGACAACGGCTGTGAAGGCAAGACCGCCCAGATGAGCGCCAGCACCACGCTGAAACCCGGCAAGAACGAATTGCTGGTGAACAGTTCGAACAAAGACCTGCGCAACAGCAGTCACCAGGTCGACATCCGCTTCGCCGACCCATCGGTGAAAACCCTGCAAGCCACCCTCTGGTACATGAACGGGCGCCACGAGGACATCAAGATCGAGAAACCCGAAACATCCGATACAGACGGGCGTTTCGCCTTTGAACTGCGCACCGATGAAGACTGGGCCACGCAAAACCTGCTGGCCGTGGAAGTGCAGGGCCCTGAAGCGGGCCAGGCCGCGCAGAAAGTCGAAGCGAAAATTTGCACACGCAACGTATTCCCCGCCGGTGGTCAACAGACTGCTTCAACGGGGCAATGAGGTTACTTATGCAGAAGTTATTGATTCCAACGCTGCTGGGCCTGGCGATGTTTGCCGGCCAAGTCAACGCCGCCGCACCACTGCGTCCGCCCCAGGGTTATTTCGCCCCGGTGGAAGCATTCAAGACCGGCGACTTCAAGAATGACTGCGACGCCATGCCCGCGCCGTACACCGGCTCGCTGCAGTTTCGCAGCAAGTACGAAGGTTCGGACAAGGCTCGTTCCACCCTGAATGTGCAGTCCGAAAAAGCCTTTCGCGACAGCACCGCCGACATCACCAAGCTGGAAAAAGACACCAGCAAGCGTGTGATGCAATTCATGCGCGACGGCCGTCCGGAGCAGTTGGAATGCACGCTGAACTGGCTCACGAGCTGGGCCAAGGCCGATGCATTGATGTCCAAGGACTTCAACCACACCGGCAAGTCCATGCGCAAATGGGCACTGGGCAGCATGGCGTCGGCCTATGTGCGCCTGAAGTTCTCCGACTCTCATCCGCTGGCCAACCACCAGCAGGAGTCGCAGTTGATCGAAGCCTGGTTCAGCAAAATGGCCGACCAGGTGGTGAGCGACTGGGACAACCTGCCGCTGGATAAAACCAACAACCACTCCTACTGGGCTGCCTGGTCGGTGATGGCGACCTCCGTCGCCGTGAACCGCCGCGACCTGTTTGACTGGGCCGTGAAGGAATACAAGGTCGGCGCCAACCAGGTGGATGCCCAAGGCTTCCTGCCCAACGAATTGAAGCGTCAGCAACGGGCCCTGTCGTACCACAACTACGCCCTGCCGCCGCTGGCGATGATCGCCAGTTTTGCCCTGGTGAACGGTGTGGACCTGCGCCAGGAGAACAACGGCGCGTTGAAACGCCTGGGTGACAAGGTGCTGGCCGGGGTGAAAGACCCGGAGATCTTCGAGCAGAAGAACGGCAAGGAACAGGACATGAAGGACCTCAAGGAAGACATGAAATTTGCCTGGCTTGAGCCCTTCTGCACCCTCTACACCTGCGCCCCGGATGTGATCGAGCGCAAGCACGGGATGCAGCCGTTCAAGACGTTCCGCCTGGGGGGTGACCTGACCAAGGTCTACGACCCGGCGCACGAGAAAGGCAACAAAGGCAGCTGACGAAACGCACTTCAAATGTGGGAGCGGGCTTGCTCGCGAAGGCGGTGTATCAGTCGCCCTCTGTGTTGAATGACACACCGCATTCGCGAGCAAGCCCGCTCCCACATTTTGAGCCGGTTTCGTCAGTGGGAATGTAATACCGCCCCTCTCCGTTTTCGGTGGGGGGTTTGGGGGGGCCGTTGGCCCTTGACTGTTGGTTAAACATGGAGAGATCGGGATGGTTTTCTCGTCCAATGTGTTCCTGTTCCTGTTCTTGCCGATCTTCCTCGGCTTGTACTACCTGAGCGGGCAACGCTATCGCAATCTGCTGCTGCTGGTTGCCAGTTATGTGTTCTACGCCTGGTGGCGAGTGGACTTCCTGGCGCTGTTCGCCGCCGTGACGCTGTGGAACTACTGGATCGGCCTCAAGGTCGGCGCGGCAGGCGTGCGCACCAAGCCGGCCCAGCGCTGGCTGCTGTTGGGCGTGGCGGTCGACCTGTGCATCCTCGGCTACTTCAAGTACGCCAACTTCGGCGTCGACAGCATCAACCTGATGATGAAGTCGGCCGGCCTTGAGCCTTTCATCCTGACTCACGTGCTGTTGCCGATCGGGATCTCGTTCTACATCTTCGAGTCCATCAGCTACATCATCGACGTGTACCGCGGCGACACCCCGGCCACCCGCAACCTGATCGACTTTGCGGCGTTCGTGGCGATCTTCCCGCACCTGATTGCCGGCCCGGTGTTGCGCTTTCGCGACCTGGCCGACCAGTTCAACAACCGCACCCACACCCTCGATAAATTCTCCGAGGGCTGCACGCGGTTCATGCAGGGTTTCATCAAGAAGGTGTTTATCGCCGACACCCTGGCGGTGGTCGCCGATCATTGCTTCGCCCTGCAAAACCCTACGACGGGTGACGCCTGGCTCGGCGCACTGGCGTACACCGCGCAGCTGTACTTCGACTTCTCCGGCTACAGCGACATGGCCATCGGCCTGGGCTTGATGATGGGTTTTCGCTTCATGGAAAACTTCAAGCAGCCGTACATCAGCCAGTCGATCACCGAGTTCTGGCGGCGCTGGCACATCAGCCTGTCCACCTGGCTGCGTGACTACCTGTACATCACCCTGGGCGGCAACCGTAAAGGCACGCTGACCACCTACCGCAACCTGTTCCTGACCATGCTCCTCGGTGGCCTGTGGCACGGTGCGAACATCACCTACATCGTGTGGGGCGCCTGGCACGGCATGTGGCTGGCGATTGAAAAAGCCATCGGCCTCAACACCGCACCGCGCAGTTTCAACGTTGTGCGCTGGGCCTTCACCTTCCTGCTGGTGGTGATGGGCTGGGTGATCTTCCGCTCGGAAAACCTGCACGTCGCCGGCCGTATGTACGGCGCGATGTTCAGCTTCGGCGAGTGGTCGCTGTCGGAACTCAACCGCGCCAGCCTCACCGGCCTGCAAGTGGCAACCCTGGTGGTGGCGTACGCAACCCTGGCGTTCTTCGGCCTGCGGGACTTCTACAGCAACCGCCCACCGGAAAAAACCAAGCCTGCGGTGAACACCCAGGCCGATGGCCCGGCGACTGCGCAACCGGGCTTGATCAAGGCCGTACCGGGCGACAACCCGGGCAGCATCCATGAGCCCGGCTACACCGTGGGCACCGAGGCCACCGTGCAACCGGCCTACTGGAGCGCCACCTGGCCACGCTACGCCATGCGCGCCGCAGTACTGCTGCTGTTCGTGGCGTCGATTCTCAAACTTTCGGCGCAGAGCTTCTCGCCGTTCCTTTACTTCCAGTTCTGAGGGAGCCGACCATGACCCGTTCATTACGCGTCCTCTACATCGCCTTGTTCCTCGCCGTGCTGCTGGCGTTGGGCGCCTGGTCGATGCGCAGTTTCCTGGGCTTCAGCACCAACGCCGACGCCACCGTGCTCAACGGCCGCTGGACCAAGGCTGTCGAGACCCACTACGACGACCAGTTCCCGATCAAGCGCCTGGGCACCAACCTCTGGGCAGCGCTGGACTACAAGCTGTTCAACGAAGGCCGCCCTGGCGTGGTGATTGGCCGCGACCACTGGTTGTACAGCGACGAGGAATTCAACCCGATCGTCAACGAAGACCAGAACCTGCAAGGCAACTACGCCTTGGTGGAAGGCGTGCGCCAGAAGCTCAAGGCCCAGGGTATCCAACTGGTGATGGCGATCGTGCCAGCCAAGGTGCGGCTGTACCCGGAACACCTGGGTGAAGTGCAGCCGGCGAGCATCCGCGCCGGTCTGTACCAGGACTTCCATGCCCGCATGGCCGCCGACAAGATCGTCGCCCCTGACCTGATGGGCCCGCTGCAACAGGCCAAGCTGCACGGCCAGCAAGTGTTCCTGCGCACCGACACCCACTGGACCCCGGACGGCGCTGAAGTGGCGGCCAAAGAATTGGCCAAGACAATTGCCAACAAAACGCCCCTGAGCGGCGAGCCTCAACGCTTTGTCACCGAAGCCGAGAAGACCGAGCCACACAAGGGCGACCTGCGCCTGTTCCTGCCGCTGGACCCGCTGTTCGAAAACCTGATGCCGCCCAAGGAGCCACTGCAAAAACGCGTGACGCACCTGGCTGAAACCAAAGGCGACGATGCGCTGTTCACCGACAGTGAAACCCCGGTGGCCCTGGTGGGCACCAGCTACAGCGCCAACCCGAACTGGAACTTTGTCGGCGCGCTGAAGCAAGCCCTGGGCAGCGACGTCATCAACTACTCCGAAGACGGCCACGGCCCGATCCTGCCGATGCTCAGCTACCTGAAAAGCGACGACTTCAAGAACAGCCCGCCACAGGTGCTGATCTGGGAGTTTCCCGAGCGTTATCTGCCTGTGAACAACGAAATCGGTGATGCCGACCCGCAGTGGGTTGCGCAGCTCAAACAAGCCGGTATGCGCCAACAGAACATGGCTATCAACACCCCCACCGTTAAAAACATGAACTCCGAGACGCCCGACCGGGCGCAAAACTGAAAGAGAGGTAACTCACATGACTTTCACTACTAACCTCGCAAAGACTTTTGCCCTCGTCGCCGGCATGAGCGTTGTTTCGATGTCCGCCTTCGCCGGTGGCGACGCCGCCCTCTACGGTCCCGTCGCGCCAAAAGGCTCGAGCTTTGTGCGGGTGTACAACGCCAGCAACCAGGAAGTCAGCGCCACCGTCGGCAGCACCAACCTCAACGAGGTTGCACCGCTGGCCAGCAGTGACTTCAGCTTCATGCCGGGCGGTGACTACAGCGCCAAGGTCGGCAGCCAGACCCTGCCGGTCAAGCTCGCCGCCGACCACTACTACACCCTGGTCAGCAGCGGCAGCGGCCAACCGCAACTGATCGAAGAACCGCCGTTCAAGAACAAGCAGAAATCCCTGGTGCGCGTGCAGAACCTCAGTGACAAGTCGCTGACCCTGAAAACCGCCGATGGCAAGACCGACGTGGTCCAGGCCGTGGCCGCCAAGGGCCGTGGCGAGCGCGAGATCAACCCGGTGAAGGTCAGCCTGGCGCTGTATGAAGGCGATAAAAAAGTCGGCGACGTGAAGCCGGTAGCTCTGGAACGCGGTGAGGCCGCAGTGCTGTACGTCACCGGCACCGGCGCCAACCTGTCGCCAGTGTGGGTGAAACGCCCTGTGTCGACCCGCTGATTAGATTTTCAGATTGACGCTGCCCCTTGTGGGAGCTGGCTTGCCTGCGATGCGGACAACTCGGTGTATCAGGTACACCGAGGTGATGCCATCGCGGGCAAGCCCGGCTCCCACAGGCTCTAACCAAATTTGATTCAAGGAGAAACACCATGATCCCAGTAATCCTTTCCGGTGGTAGCGGCTCACGTCTTTGGCCGCTTTCGCGTAAACAGTTTCCCAAGCAGTTCCTGGCCCTGACCGGCGAGCACACCTTGTTCCAGCAAACCCTGGAGCGCCTGGTGTTCGACGGCATGGACGCGCCCATCGTGGTGTGCAACAAGGACCACCGCTTTATCGTCAACGAGCAACTGGCTGCCCGCAAACTGGAAACCCAGCGCATCCTGATGGAGCCGTTCGGCCGCAATACCGCGCCGGCCGTGGCCCTGACGGCGATGATGCTGGTCAACGAAGGCCGCGACGAACTGATGCTGGTGCTGCCCGCCGACCACGTGCTGGATGACCAGAAAGCCCTGCAACGCGCCCTGGCCCTGGCCACTGTGGCGGCTGAGCGTGGCGAAATGGTGCTGTTCGGTGTGCCGGCCACCCGTCCGGAGACCGGCTACGGCTATATCAAGTCGACCAACGATTCGCTGCTGCCCGAAGGCGTCAGCCGCGTGCAACAGTTCGTGGAAAAACCCGATGAAAAACGCGCCGCCGAATTCGTCAAGAGCGGTGGTTATTTCTGGAACAGCGGCATGTTCCTGTTCCGTGCCAGCCGCTTCCTCGAAGAGCTGAAAAAACACGACCCGGACATCTACGACACCTGCCTGCTGACCCTGGAACGCAGCAACCAAACCGCCGACACCATCGACATCGACGAATCCACCTTCGCCTGCTGCCCGGACAATTCCATCGACTACGCCGTGATGGAAAAAACCCAACTGGCCTGCGTGGTGCCGTTGACTGCCGGCTGGAGCGACGTGGGTTGCTGGGCATCGCTGTGGGACGTGAATGAAAAAGACGCCAACGGTAACGTCAGCAAGGGCGACGTGGTGATCCAGGACAGCAAGAACTGCATGATCCACGGCAACGGCAAGCTGGTGTCGGTGATTGGCCTGGAAAACATCGTGGTGGTGGAAACCAAGGACGCGATGATGATTGCCCACAAGGACAAGGTCCAGGGCGTCAAGCAGATGGTCAACACCCTCAACGAGCAGGGCCGCAGCGAAACCCAGAACCACTGCGAGGTCTACCGTCCATGGGGCTCGTACGACTCGGTGGATATGGGCGGGCGCTTCCAGGTCAAGCACATCTCGGTGAAACCGGGCGCGTGCCTGTCGTTGCAGATGCACCACCACCGCGCCGAACACTGGATCGTGGTCAGCGGCACCGCCGAAGTCACCTGTGACGAGAACGTGTTCCTGCTCACCGAAAACCAGTCCACCTACATCCCGATTGCCTCGGTGCACCGTTTGCGTAACCCGGGCAAGATTCCATTGGAGATTATCGAGGTGCAGTCCGGCAGCTACCTGGGTGAAGACGATATCGAACGCTTTGAAGATATCTACGGTCGATCCACGCCAATCGAGCGTGGCGTGTCGGTAAAAACCATCGCGCAGTAAACAGAGCAGCACAACAAGCCCCCGCCCCACCGACTGCGTCCCCTATCCGCAGCCGGTGGGCCGGGGGCTTTTTCTTTGGGGCCGGGGAACCCGAAGATGGTCAACTCCACCTACGCTTGGTTAGGATGCCCGTTCCGTTTTCGAGGTTGTTGCCATGTTCTTTGGTGTCTTGCTGATTATCACCTGGCTGATCCTCTTGCTGCGCTACCCCGCCAGGGCGTTGCCGGTTTCCCTCGCGGCCGCCGTCGGCCTGGGCCTGGTGGCGGTATGGGTGGTGTGGCTGGACAACCGCGAGGCCCAGCAATTGGCACGCCTGGAACTGCGTACCGTCTACGCGCCGAAAGAATGCCCGGCAGACCGCCCGCTCAAGCTCACCTTGAACAACGGCAACAACGTACCGCTGACCGAACTGCGTTGGCGCATCGCCGCGTATGCGCCGGGCGATACGGTCAACCTGGCAGACAACGTGTACGCTGCCCCGCGCTATCGCGGCCCCGGCGAACTGCAGGCCGGCGCCACCTGGGAAGACTGCCTGCCAGTGCCGCCGCTGCGCCCCGGCTACCGCCCGCAAACCCTGGAATTTCGTGCCGAGCATTTGCAAGGCAGCTTCTCTGACTGATAACGACAAAGGACTGATCCATGCCCAACGTACTGATCACCGGGTGCTCCAGTGGCATTGGCCGTGCCCTGGCGGACGCCTTCAAGCAAGCCGGCTTTGACGTGTGGGCCAGCGCCCGGCGCAGCGAGGATGTGGCGGCACTTGCCAGCGCCGGCTTTAACGCGGTGCAACTGGACGTCAACGACAGCGCTGCACTGGCGCAGTTGGCCGGGCAGGTCGGCGAGCTGGATGTGCTGATCAACAACGCCGGCTATGGCGCCATGGGCCCGTTGCTCGACGGCGGCACCCAGGCGATGCAGCAGCAATTCGAGACCAACGTATTCTCAGTGGTCGGCGTGACTCAGGCGCTGTTCCCGGCCCTGCGTCGCCGTAAAGGGTTGGTGGTGAATATCGGCAGCGTGTCCGGCGTGTTGGTCACACCGTTCGCCGGTGCGTACTGTGCCTCGAAAGCCGCAGTGCATGCCTTGAGTGATGCGTTGCGCATGGAGCTCGCACCGTTTGACGTGCGGGTGATGGAAGTGCAGCCAGGCGCCATCGATACAAGTTTTGCAAAAAACGCCGGCACCCAGGCCGAACTGTTGATCAATGAAAAGTCGCCCTGGTGGCCACTGCGCGAAAGCATCCGCGCCCGGGCCAAGGCCTCCCAGGATCGGCCTACGCCCGCCAGCCAGTTTGCGGCAGACGTGCTCAAGGCCGTGCAACAGGGCACGCCGCCGCGCCTGTTGCGCTCGGGTAATGGTTGCCGGGCACTGCCGTGGATGGCGGCGCTGTTGCCCAAGGGCTTGCTGGAGACTGTCTTGAAAAAACGCTTTGGCCTGAGCGGCCAGCTCTAAGAGCCCCCGCCTCCCCGTGGCGAGGGAGCTTGCTCCCGCTGGGCTGCGCAGCAGCCCCAAAACCATCCGCCCAAGTTTCCTGAAAGAATGCGCTGACCTTTTCAGGGGTGCTTCGCCCCCCAGCGGGAGCAAGCTCCCTCGCCACACGGTTTCTCGGCTGATCAGCCTTTCATGAAATCAATGAAGGCCCGCACTTTCAGGGGCAAATGCCGGGTATCCGGGTACAACGCGTACACCCCCTGCGGCGCAAATCGATACCCCGGCAGCAACCGCACCAAACGCCCCGCATCCAGGTCTTCCTGCACCAGCCACTGGGGCAGGATCGCCACGCCATGCCCGCGCACGGCAAACGCCTGGAGAATGGCGGCACTGTCGGCAACCAGTGAAGCCTTGCCGGGGCCTGGACGGTACAGGTGCTCATGGCCGGCCGGGTCGAGCACCGTCAACTCCGTCAGCCGCCCGTGCCCCAGCTTGGGCAGTTGCTCCAGTTCTTCCAGCGTGGCGACCCCGGCAAACCCCGGTGCAGCCACAGCGAGGATTTCGTAGCTCGACAGCTGCACCGCCCGATGATTGGAGTCGAGCATCCGCCCCAATCGAATAGCCACATCGAAGCGCTCGGAGATCAGGTCGGCGTGGCTGGAGGAGGTGGATAACTGGATGTTCAATTCCGGGTGCAGGCCGCGAAAGGTTTCCACTGCCGGCACCACCACCGCCAATCCGTATTCGACGGTGGTGGTGATCCGCAATGTGCCTTTGAGCTGGCTGTGTTCCGAACGGGCTTCCTCGACCGCCAGCCGTGCCTCTTCCAGCATGCGCGTGCAGCGCAGGTAAAAGCGTTCGCCCGCATCGGTCATTGCCAGTTGCCGAGTACTGCGGGTCAGCAGGGTCACGCCCAGCTCGGCTTCCAGGCGCTTGAGGTTGAAGCTCACCACCGCTCGCGTCTGCCCGAGGACATCAGCGGCTGCCGTCAACGAACCGGCCTCGACCACGGCCTTGAAGGTGTCGAAACGATCCAGACTGACCATTGGTCACGCACTCCTTTGTCAAAATATTTTTGACAAACTAACAGTCAAACCGCTGTTTCCCAAGTGCCCGCACCCGCCTACCCTGCCGCCATCCACAGCAGGAACTGCGCAATGACCTACCGCTCGAAAGTCACCTGGATCTTTCTACTGGGCTTCGCCCTCGACCTGGTGAACATGTTTGTCGCCACCATCGCTTACCCGGACATCGCCCGCGAGTTGCACGCCTCGGTCACGCAACTGGCATGGATCGGCAACGCCTACATGCTCGGCCTGACCGTCGTCATTCCCCTGAGTGTTTGGCTGGCGGCGCTGTTGGGTGAGCGCCGGTTGATTGCCGTCAGCCTGTTGCTGTTCGGCGTAGCCTCGGTGCTGGTGGGCCAGGCCGCCTCGATTGAAGCGCTGATCGGCTGGCGCCTGTTGCAGGGCTTGGGTGGCGGCTTGTTGATTCCGGTGGGGCAAGCCTTGGCCTATCGGCATTTTCCGCCGGCAGAACGCAGCCAACTGACAGCCAGGGTCATGCTGGTGGCGCTGCTGATTCCGGCGTTGTCGCCAGCATTGGGCGGCCTGGTGGTGGACAGCGTGTCGTGGCGCTGGATCTTTTTCGCCAACCTGCCGCTGGCGCTGATCACCGTGATGCTGACCTTGCGCTGGCTGGTGGCAGACACGCCCGCGTCCACACGCCCGGCGCTGGAGCTCGGTCACGTATTGGGCCAGGCTCGCCGCCCGATGCTGCGGGTCGCGATGCTGGTTTACCTGTTCATCCCGGGGGTGTTTATCGGCACCAGCCTGGTGGCGATTCTTTATCTGCACGGCCTCGGCTTTACCGCCAGCCACATCGGCGCGCTGATGCTGCCGTGGGCGCTGGCCTCGGGGCTGGCGATTGCCTTGAGCAAAAAACTGTTCAATTGCTGCGGGCCGAGGCCGCTGCTGCTGGCGGGCATGCTGCTGCAAGCCCTCGGCATCCTGTTGCTGATCGAGCCGCACCCGGTTGTCGTGGTGCTCGCCTACCTCCTGATGGGCCTGGGTGGCAGCCTGTGCAGCAGCACCGCGCAAACCCTGGCCTTTCTCGACATTCCGGCCGAGCGCATGGGGCATGCCAGCGCCTTGTGGAACATCAATCGGCAATTGAGTTTTTGCCTCGGTGCCGCCGTGCTCAGTGGGGTGCTGGCTGCGCTGGACTCGTTCACCGTCACCTTCGCGATTGCCGCGGCGTTGACCCTGTTTCCATTATTTGCCGTACTGTGCCTGGATGCGTCCAAGGTACGGACACTGCTTCACCCTGCCAGCGAGCCCACACGATGATTGACTACCGCGATTTTTTTGATGAAGTGATCCAGGCCCATGTCGAGATCGAGCAATGGTTTGCCGGCACAGCCCCCGAGGGAACACTGGAGATTTTGCTGAGGCGTTTTTCGCCGGACTTTTCCATGATCACCCCGGCGGGCAAACAACTGGATTTTGCACTGCTCAACCAGCTGTTCAGCCAGGCTGGCGGCAAGCGGCCCGGGTTCAGGATCAGCCTCAGCGAGTTTGCCGGGATTGACCGACATGCCCGTGGCGCGACGGTGAGTTATCGCGAGCAGCAGGTGGATGGCAGCGGTGCCCAAACCGATCGGCGATCGACCGTGGTGTTTGAAAAGCAGGCCAGTGGCGCCCTGCTGTGGCGCCATTTGCACGAGACGTTTCTACAGGCCTGACACGGTAAAAATGTAGGAGCGGGCTTGCTCGCGAATGCGGTGGATCAGTCGATATTTTCGTTGACTGACACACTGCCTTCGCGAGCAAGCCCGCTCCCACATTCAGTTCTGTGTTTGGTTGACGATCACGGTGCAGGTGATCCCCGCCGCCAACAGCACACCTTCCGGCACTTCATCGATATGAATCCGCACCGGCACCCGCTGGGCCAGGCGCACCCAGTTGAACGTCGGGTTCACATCGGCGATCAACTCGCGGCTCTCCGGGTTGTCCCGGTCGTAGATGCCGCGCGAAATGCTTTCCACGTGGCCCTTGAGGGTTTCGCCGCTCATCAACTGCATGTCGGCCTTGTCCCCGACTTTGACGTGGGGCAGCTTGGTTTCTTCGAAGAAGCCGTACACCCAGAACGAGTTCATATCCACCACCGCCATCTTCGCCTCGCCAATACGCGCGTAGTCGCCACGGTGCACGTTGAGGTTGGTGACGTAGCCGTCGACCGCCGCCACCACCTGGGTGCGCTTGAGGTTCAGTTGCGCCGCTTCAAGCTGGGCCAGGGCATGTTGGTAGTCGGCCAGGGCCGAGTCGGCGATGTTACTGGCGTCGTCGCGGTTTTCCTTGGAGATCACCAGGGCGTCGAGGTCGGCGCGGCGGTGGGCGTTGACCTTGCGCATCTCCCAGGTGGCCTTGCGGGAAGCCACCAGGGATTGCGCCTGCTTGACCGCAATCTGGTAATGCTCGGGGTCGATCTGCATCAGCAGGTCGCCCTTTTTCACCAACTGGTTGTCACGCACCGGAACGTTGACCACTTCGCCGGTGACGTCGGCGGCGACGTTGATGATGTCGGCGCGCACCCGGCCATCGCGGGTCCAGGGAGTTTCCATGTAGTGCACCCACAACGTGCGGCCAATCCAGATCGCCAGGGCCAGTACCAGCAAGGTCGCGAGCAGGCTGAAAAACTTTTTCATCGGGGCATTCTCAACGGTAGACGGTCAGCGCCAGGGCGCCGAACAAGCAAGCGAACAGGCTCAGGCGCAGCAGCGCCGGGTGCCAGAAAAAACGGTACAGGTCAAAGCCGGCCAGGAACCGGTCAAGGGCCCAGGCCAGGCCCGCCGCGATCAGAAACATCAGGGTCATGGTGGGCATGTAGACGCCGTGGAAGGCGATTTCACGAGGCATGGGCGGGTCCTTCGGGCTTGAGGGCAGCCAGGGGTGATTGCGGGTCCAGCAATGAGGTGCGGATAAAGTGCAGGTAGCTTTTCACCCGGCGCAGGGCCGAGGTGTCGAAGTGCGGGGCGAAGGGTTCGTCGGTGGCCTGCACCCGGCTGATGGCGTGGTCCACGGCGACCAGGCTGCGCTCCAGGTTGCTGGCGCTGGGTTGCAGGAACAGCCGCACCAACGAGCGGCCCATCACCCGGATCGCCTGGCGCCACGGCTGGGATTCGGCATACGCCGGGTGCACCGGCAGGATCGCCTGTTCCTTGCGCAATTCGATGATTGCGTGGCCGACTTCCAGCACCACGAACATCCAGCGCAGCAGGTTGCGTTGCACCTGGGGTTGCCCGGCGGCAAAGCCGTAGGCCTGGTGCAGCAGGTCGCGGGTGCGGCTTTCGAAACCCGACGCCAGGCCCTTGAGTTTGCCGCTGATGGCGAACACCACTTGCTCGCGCAAGTCCTGCTCCAGCCGACGCCACAACCAGCGGCTGTTGGGCGGCAGGATGATCGCGCCCGCCGCCGCACACACCAGCATGCCGATGACCATGGCGATGTAGTCGTTGATGAAGGTATAGGGGTTGTAGATCGTGAGGTTGTCCGGCACCGAGCCGGTGCTGAAGAAGATCAGCAACCCGACGCCGACTCCCGCGTACTGCGGGCGCGAAGCCAGGAACGAACCGAAGATGATCACCGGCGCGAGCATCACGCACAGCAGCGGGAAACCGTCGATCCAGGGGAACACGAAGAACATTTCGACAAAGCCCACCAGCGCCCCGATCAAGGTGCCGCAAGCCATTTGAAAGGCCATGCGCTTGGGGTTGGGGGTGGCGGCCGACAAACCCACCGTCGCCGCGGCGATCAGGGTCATGGTCGCGCCACTGGGCCAGGCCGTGGCCACCCAGTAACTGCCGAGCACGATCAGGATAAACGAGGCGCGAATCCCCGAGGCGGCGCAGGCCAGCCAGTTGGTTTTTGGGGTGTAGGGTTCGTCCCAGTGTTCGCGCTCGTGGCTGTGATCCGCCAGGGAGGCGTGGGTCTGGGCGTAGTTGTGCAAGTCGTCGACGAAGCGGTACAGCAGCTCATAGGCGGTGTGAAAGTCCAACAGTTCGGCGTCGCTGGGGGCGCTTTCCTGGAAGCGGGTGCGCAGACTGCGCACCTTGGCGGGCAGGCCTTCCTTGTAGGCGTTCAACTGATTGGCCAGGCGCGCCGCATCGGGGCTGGTGAGCGCACGGCCGGAAAAACCGTCGAGCAGTTCCGCCAGGTCTTGCAGGCCCGGCTTGATCGCAGCCACCACGTGATCGGCCTCCTGGCTGCGCAGGCGCTCGAGCAATTGGTGCAAGGCGTTGAAGCGCGTGGTGATGCCCATGAACTCGCTGTTCAAGCGCGTCAGCCGGCCATTGCGCCGACGCATGTGCGGGTCTTCGAACACGGTGATGCTGCGCAGCCCTTCCAGGCCCACGGCTTCGGCGATAAAGCGCACGTTGCTGCGTTCAAAGCCTTCGCGCTCGCTGCGACCGCGCAGGCCGTCGGTGACGAACAGCGCGAACACACCGAAGCGCTGGTACAGGGCGTTGCGCATCGCAGCGCTGGAGGTTTGCGGCAGGATCGCGGCGCTGACCAGCGTGGAGCAGACAATCCCCAACGAGATTTCCAGGACTCGCCACACCGCCGCCATAAACGCGCCGTCGGGATGGGCCAGGGCCGGCAAGCCAACCATCGCCGCGGTGTAGCCGGCCAGCACAAAACCGTAGGCGCGAAAGTTGCGATTGCGGGTCGCGCCAGCAGTGCAGATGCCGACCCAGATCGCCAGCGAACCGAGGAACAGTTCAGTGTTCTGCGCAAACAACGCGATCAGGAACACCATCACCGCCGAGCCCGCCAGGGTGCCCAGGAAGCGGTAGAAACTCTTGGCGAACACCTGGCCGCTTTGCGGCTGCATCACGATAAACACCGTGATCATCGCGGTACGCGGTTGCGGCAATTCCAGGCGCATGGCCAGCCACAACGTCAGGAAGGCCGCGATCAGCACCTTGAAGATATAGACCCAGGTCACGCCATCACTGCGTGCCCAATCGAAGAAACCGCGGCGCCACTCAAGCGAGTGCAACCAGCGCAGCGGTGCAGGCAAGGGAGTCATCGCATCCTACTCAGTGATCAAACACGGCGAGGGCCGCCGGGGTCTTGCTCGGTAAGGTCTGGCTGTCCTGAGGCACGTCGCTGCCGGCACCGAGGCCACCGCCCAACGCGGTCACCAGTTCGGCGTGGGCACTCAGACGTGCAGCCTGGACCTGCTGCTGCACCTGCTGCTGGCGGAACAACAGGCTCTGGGCATTCAGCACGTTGAGGTAGTCGGTGAGGCCGCGCTGGTAGGCGATCATCGCGATGTCATAGGTTTTCTGCGCCGAGGCCACCGATTCGGCGGCGAAGGCTTGCTGCTTGTCCATCGACTCGCGGCGGATCAACTGGTCGCTGATGCCCTTGAGCGCGTTGACCAGGGTCTGGTTGTAGTGCGCGACGGCGATGTCGTAGCCGGCGCTGGCTTCACCCAGTTGCGAGCGCAGGCGGCCACCGTCGAAGATCGGCAGGCTGATGGCAGGGCCGGCGGTGTAGTTGAGTTTCTTGCCGGTCAGGAAACTCAGCATTCCGCCGCCGGTGGCGACGTAGCCGAGGCTGCCCACCAGGTCGACGTTGGGGTAGAAACCGGCGTGGGCCACATCAATGCCACGGGCCTGGGCCGCCACTTGCCAGCGGCTGGCGACCACGTCCGGGCGCTGGCCGAGCAGTTCGGCCGGCAAGCTCGACGGCAGTTTCAGCGGCGCGGCCAGGGACAAGGTGGGCCGCTGCAACTGCGCGCCCGCCCCCGGCCCTTTGCCCGCCAGCGCGGCCAACTGGTTGCGACTCAGGGCGATCTGTTCATCCAGGGCGTCCAGCTGGCGATGGGTTTCCGGAAGCGGCGTCTCAGCCTGGCTGACTTCGAAGTGGGTGCCGATCCCACCATTCAAACGCTTTTGCGCAAGGTCGAGAATCTGTTGTTGCTGGGCCAGGGTGGCGGCCACGATATCGCGCTGGGCGAAGTGCAACGACAGCTGGATATAGGCGCGCACCACGTTGTTCTGCAATTCGAGCTGCGCCTGGCGCGCTTCGGCGGCGCTCATGTGGGCCATGTCCACGGCGCGCTCGGTGGCGTTTCTTTCACGGCCCCAGAGGTCGAGGGCATAGCTCAAGCCCAGGGACGCGTTGTTGTCCCAGGTGGTGGAATTGTCCAGCGCGCCCGGGCCGTAGAATTGGTCGCTGGGCCAGTTATGGCGCTTGAGCGTGGCATCACCATTGATCTGCAACGACTCGGCCGACTCGGCGATCCCGGCCATGGCCCGGGCTTCACGCACACGTGCAGCGGCCATGGCCATGCTCGGGCTGCCTTGCACGGCGAGGTCGATCCAGTGGTTGAGTTGCGGGTCGCCGTAGGCTTGCCACCATTGCGCGGTGGGCCAGTGGGCGTCCTGAGCGGCGCTTTTGATCGCCTCGTCGGTGGCCAATGAATTGGCGACGAGTGACTGGCCTTGAGGGGCAATTCCTCCGGTTCCGATGCAGCCGCTGATTGCTAACGATAAGGCCCAAACACTGAGAGTCTTCAGCTCTCTGCTGATGCGACGCGGCACTGCTGCGAATTCCTGAGAGGGTGTTGCGGGGAAGGTGGCGCAATTCTAAGGGGCGGGCCGGATGGCGATAAGGTGGGATTCTTGTGAATCTTTGTTACCGTTCAGGCGATAATCCGTTCGTAGGGATCACTGGATCCTGCAACTTCGTGTCACAATTTGCCATCTCCCCTGAGAGCACCTTAATGGACACCTTGCAAAACATGCGCGCCTTCAGTTGTGTGGCCGAAGCCGGCAGCTTCACCGCCGCCGCCGTGCAGCTGGATACCACCACGGCCAACGTCTCGCGCGCGGTCTCCAACCTTGAGGCCCATCTGCAAACCCGTTTGCTCAACCGCACCACCCGCCGCATCGCCCTGACCGAGGCCGGCAAGCGCTATTTGCTGCGTTGCGAGCAGATCCTGGCGTACGTCGAGGAAGCCGAGGCCGAAGCCAGCGACGCCCACGCCCGCCCCGCCGGGCAGCTGAAAGTGCACACCATGACCGGCATCGGCCAGCACTTCGTGATCGATGCGATTGCCCGCTACCGCCGCACCCACCCGGACGTGACCTTTGACCTGACCATGGCCAACCGCGTGCCGGACCTGCTGGATGAGGGTTACGACGTGTCCATCGTGCTCGCCAGCGAGCTGCCGGATTCGGGGTTTGTCTCGCAGCGCCTGGGGATAACTTACAGCATCGCCTGTGCCTCGCCGGCCTACGTCAAGGCCAACGGCTGCGCGCAACGGCCCAGCGACCTGCTCAACCACGCGTGCCTGCGCCTGGTCAGCCCGGTGATTCAGCTGGATAAATGGTCGTTCAATGGCCCGGAAGGCCAGGAAAGTGTGGCGATCAACAGCTCACCGTTCCTGGTGAACTCGGCCGATGCGATGAAGACCGCGATCACCAGCGGCATGGGCGTTGGCCTGTTGCCGGTGTATGCGGCGATTGAAGGGCTGCGCAACGGCACCCTGGTGCGGGTGATGCCCAACTACCGCTCCCAGGAGCTCAACCTGTACGCCATCTACCCGTCGCGCCAATACCTGGATGCGAAGATCAAGACGTGGGTGGAATACCTGCGCAGTTCCCTGCCGGAAATCATGGCCGCGCATCAGGCGGAACTGGCGGCCTATGAGCTAAGTGGCAGTTTGGGCGGGGTACGACTGAGTAACTGAGGGGGGGCGGCCGCTACACCGGCAGCGTAATGCCAAAGGTGTTGCCGCCGCCCTCGCTGCGCACAAACACATCTCCGCCGTGCATCAACGCGATCGCCTTGACGATCGCCAGTCCCAACCCGTGATTCGCCCCACTATTGCTGCGGGACGCGTCCACCCGATAGAACCGCTCGAACAACCGGGGCAGATGCTCGCTGGCAATCTCATCGCCCGGGTTGGTCACCCCGATCGCCACGTGGTCCTCCAGCACTTCGATCTTCACCTCGATCACCTGGCCAGGCGCCGTATGCTGCACCGCATTGCTCAACAGGTTGATCAACGCCCGGCGCAAGTGCGCCTTCTCGATCTGCACCTGGGCATCGCCGGTCACACGCACCTGCACCTGGGCGTCCTCGAGGATAAAGTCCAGGTAATCCAGGGTGGTCGCCACTTCATCCGCCAGCGAACTGGTGATCAGCTTGGTGGCCTTGCTGCCCTGGTCTGCACTGGCCAGGAACAGCATGTCATTGATGATCGAGCGCAGCCGTTCCAGCTCTTCGAGGTTCGATTGCAGCACCTCGAAATAATGCTCGGCCGAACGCCCACGGGTCAGCGCCACCTGGGTCTGGCCGATCAGGTTGGTCAGCGGCGAGCGCAGCTCATGGGCCACATCGGCGTTGAATGACTCCAGGCGCGAATAGGCCTGTTCCACCCGGTCGAGGGTCGAGTTGAAGGAGTTGACGAACTGCTTCAGCTCCGGCGGCAATGGCGACAATTGCAGGCGCCCGGAGAGTTTCGGCGGTGCAAGTTTCTGCGCCTCGTCCGACAGTTTGATCAGCGGCTTGAGACCGATGCGCGCCACCCAGAACCCCAGCAGCGAGGCCAGCAGCACGCCGACAAACGCCAGGCCGATCAGCGCCACCAGCAGTTGATGCTGGGTGGCGCGGAAGTTCTCGGTGTCGACCGCGATCAGGAAACGCAGCGGCGGGCGCTGCTCCTTGGCTGGAAACTGGCTGACCAATACTTTGAACGGATAGGCATGGCCCGGCAGGCGCAAGTCGCGCTTGCCGGTCGGGCCGGCGGCAAAGGCGCGAATCTGCGCGTCCGGGTTGCCGTATTCGTAGGTCGGGTCGCTGCTCACCACCCAGAAGCGAATGCGCTTGTCTTCCTCTCCCAACAACTTGAGCTTGGCGGTGATCTTCGCCCAATGGTCCGGCGTACCGAAGCGATTGACCGAAGACTCCAGCACGCTGTAGCGCGCATCCAGCTCGGCCCCCGGCAGCAGGCCCAGGCCTTTGTCCACCTGCTGGTACAGCGCGCCGCCGATCAACAGGAAGATCAGCAGCGCCACCAGGGTGAACATGCCGCTCAGGCGCAGGGCGATGGAGTTAGCCGACACTGCGGTTCTCCAGCACGTAACCCATGCCACGGATGGTGTGCAGCAGTTTCTGTTCGAACGGCCCGTCGAGCTTGGCCCGCAGGCGTTTGATCGCTACTTCCACCACATTGGCGTCACTGTCGAAATTGATGTCCCAGACCATTTCCGCAATCGAGGTCTTGGACAGGATTTCACCCTGGCGCCGGGCCAATACGCTGAGCAGCGAGAACTCCTTGGCGGTCAGGTCCAGGCGAACGCCATTGCGACTGGCCTTGCGGCTGATCAGGTCGATCCACAGGTCGGCGATGGTCACCTGCACCGGCTCATGCCCGCCACTGCGACGGGTCAGGGCTTGCAGGCGCGCCACCAGTTCGAGGAACGAGAACGGCTTGCCGAGGTAATCATCCGCGCCTTCGCGCAGGCCGCGAATACGGTCTTCCACGCGCTCGCGGGCGGTGAGCATGATCACCGGCGTCTGCTTGCGCGCCCGCAGCGCGCGCAAAACACCAAAGCCATCCAGGCCGGGCAGCATCACGTCGAGCACGATGACCGCGTAATCGTTCTCCAGGGCCAGGTGCAACCCTTCGACGCCTTCACGGGCGACGTCGACGGTATAGCCTTGCTCCGTCAGGCCGCGGTGCAGGTAGTCGGCGGTTTTTTCTTCGTCTTCAATAATCAGTACACGCATGAGCCTTTTGTTCCAGGACGGGGCCTCAGCCTCAGTGTGTGATTGCCAGCTGGGGAGCTGGTTTGGGTCTGTGGAAAAACTTCTCGAGGTACAAGTATATGACCGGTGTGGTGAACAGCGTCAGCGCCTGGCTCACCAGTAACCCGCCCACCACCGCGATACCCAGCGGCTGGCGCATTTCCGCGCCGGGGCCGGAGCCCAGCATCAGCGGCACCGCACCCAGCAGGGCGGCCAGGGTGGTCATGATGATCGGCCGGAACCGCGTGACACACGCCTCATAAATCGCTTCCTCGGGCGGCAGGCCGCGTACGCGCTGGGCGTCCAGGGCGAAGTCGATCATCAGGATACCGTTCTTCTTCACGATCCCGATCAGCAGCACCAGGCCGATCAACGCCATGATCGAAAAGTCCTGGCCCATCAGTGACAGCATGATCAGCGCCCCCAACCCCGCCGATGGCAAGGTGGAGATGATCGTCAGCGGGTGCACGAAGCTCTCGTACAGCACACCCAGGATAATGTAGACCGCCACCAGTGCCGCGAGGATCAGCCAGGGCTGGCTGGCCAATGAACTCTGGAACGCCTGGGCCGCGCCCTGGAAGTTGCCGATGATGGTGGTCGGCATGCCGATTTCATTCTTCGCCTGGTTGAGCAGGATCACCGCATCGCCCAACGCGACGCCCGGTGCCAGGTTGAACGACAGGTTGGCCGCCGGGAACATGCCGTCATGGCTGATGGACAAGGGCCCGACGGTGGGCGGGTCGACCTTGGCCACCGCCGACAGCGGCACCATCTCGTTGGTCAGCGGCGAGCGCAGGTAGAAGTAGTTCAGGCTTTCGGCCTTGCCGCGTTGCTGGGTGTCCAGTTCCAGCACCACCTGGTACTGGTTGATCTCGGTCTGGAATTCGTTGATCTGGCGCTGGCCGAAGGCGTCGTACAGTGCCTGGTCCACATCGGTGGCGGTGAGGCCAAACCGCGCGGCGGCCTGACGGTCGATGCTGATGTGGGTGATGCTGCCGCCCAGCTGCAAGTCGTTGGACAGGTCGCGGAACGCCGGGTTGGCCCGCAGTTTTTCGGTGAGGCGCTGGGTCCAGGTATTCAGGGTCGGGCCGTCATTGCTCTTGAGCACGTACTGGTACTGGGCGCGGCTGGGGCCGGAGCTCAAGTTGATGTCCTGGCCGGCCCGCAGGTACAGGACGATGCCCGGCACTTTCGCCAGTTTCGGGCGGATCCGGTCGATAAACTGGCTGGCCGACACGTCGCGATCCCCGCGATCTTTCAAGGCAATCCAGAACCGGCCGTTGGCGATGGTCTGGTTGCTGCCGGTAACACCCACCGAATGGGAGAACGCTTCCACCGCCGGGTCATCCTTGACGATCTCGGCGATTGCCTTGTGCTTGGCGACCATGTCCGGGAACGACACGTCGGCCGCCGCTTCGCTGGTGCCGAGGACGAAGCCGGTGTCTTGTACCGGAAAGAAACCCTTGGGGATAAACACGTAGCCGACCACGGCCAGGGCCAGGGTCACCATGAAGATCGCGGCCATGGTGCGTTGATGGGCCAGGGCGCGGCGCAGATTGCGCGCATAGCCGGCCAGCAGGCGTTCGCTGAAACCGGGTTTGTCGTGGGCATGATGGGTTGGTGCGCGCATGAACAACGCGGCCAGGGTCGGCGCCAGGGTCAGCGAGACCACCACCGAAATCAGGATGGTGGAGGTGGCTGTCAGTGCAAACTCCTTGAACAACCGCCCCACGACACCGCCCATGAACAGCAGCGGGATAAACGCCGCCACCAGCGAGAAGCTGATGGAGACCACGGTAAAACCGATTTCACCCGCGCCCTTGATCGCGGCTTCGCGCTTGTCGAGGCCCGCTTCCAGGTGGCGGTGAATGTTCTCCACCACCACGATCGCATCGTCCACCACAAACCCCACGGCGATCACGATCGCCACCAGGGTCAGGTTGTTCAGGCTGAAGCCCATCAGGTACATCAGGGCAAAACTGGCTACCAGCGACACGCCGAGCACGCTGGACACGATCAACGTGGCAGACAGCTGGCGCAGGAACAGCGCCATCACCGCCACCACCAGCAGGATGGCGATCAGCAGGGTCACTTCCACTTCATGCAGGGACGCGCGGATGGTCTTGGTGCGGTCGGTCAACACGCTGACCTGCACCGAGGCCGGCAGCATGGCTTGCAGGCGCGGCAGTTCGGCTTGAATGCGGTCCACGGTCTCGACGATATTCGCGCCGGGCTGGCGGGAGATCACCAGGTTGACCCCTGGGGTGTCGCCGGACCAGGCCTGCACGTAGGCGTTTTCCGAGCCGTTGATGACTTTGGCGATATCCCGCAGCTGTACAGGTGCCCCGTCCTTGTAGGACACGATCAGTTGGGCGTAATCCTCGGGGTGGAACAACTGGTCGTTGGTCGAGAGGGTCGACACGCTGTTTTCGCCGTAGATCGCGCCCTTGGCCAGGTTCAGGCTCGATTGCTGGATCGCCAGGCGCACGTCCGCCAGGGTCAGGCCGATGGCCGCGAGTTTATCGGCCGACGCCTGCACCCGGATGGCCGGGCGTTGCTGGCCGGTAATGTTGATCTGGCCGACCCCGTCGATCTGGCTGATCTGCCGGGCCAGCAGGGTTTCCACGTAGTCGCTCAGCTCGGTGCTGGGCATGCTGTCGGAGCTGACGCTGAGGATCAGCACCGGGCTGTCCGCCGGGTTGACCTTCTTCCAGGTCGGCAGGCTCGGCATGTCGCTGGGCAGTTTGCCGGACGCGGTGTTGATCGCCGCCTGCACTTCCTGGGCGGCGGTGTCGATGCTCTTGGTGAGGGTGAATTGCAGGGTCAGCAGGCTGGAGCCCAAGGCACTGCTGGAAGTCATCTGGGTCATGCCGGGGATGGCGCTGAATTGCACCTCCAGCGGCGTTGCCACGGATGAGGCCATGGTGTCCGGGCTGGCGCCGGGCAGCGTGGCGCTGACCTGGATCGTCGGAAATTCCGCTTCCGGCAGTGGGGCGATGGCCAGGCGTGGAAAGGCAATCATCCCGAGCAATACCAGCGCGAAGGTCAGCAGCAAGGTGGCGACCGGGTGGTCGACGCACCAGGCCGACGGCGAACGACTGCCACTCATGGCTGCACCTTGGCATCAACGGTCTGGATCACCTGCGGCGGCTCCTTGAGCACATCGACCTGGGCGCCCGCCTTGAGCCGGGACTGGCCGTCGCTGACCAGCACATCGCCGGCCTGCACACCCTGGAGGATGTTCATGTCGCTGTTCTGGTACAGCACCTGCACCGGCACCACCTCAACCTTGTCACCCTTGAGCCGGTACACGAAGTGCGAATCCAGGCCGCGTTGCACCACGGTAGGCGGCACCACCAGGGCATTTTTGTGCAGGGCGGTCTGGATGCGGATCGTCACCAACTGCCCCGGCCAGAGTTTCTGTGCGCCGTTGCTGAACTCGGCCTTGGCGCGGATGGTGCCGGTGGTGCCGCTGATCTGGTTGTCGATCAGGCTCAGGCGGCCCTCACCCAGCAGGTCGCCGGTCTGGCCGTCGGTGTCGGCGCCCATGTAGGCGTTGACGTCGGCGGGCAGTTGCGCGGCAATCAGGCCTTGCAGGGTCGGCAGCATCTGTTGCGGCAGGGAGAACTCGACGGCAATCGGGTCGATCTGGGTCACGGAGAACAGGCCCTGGGTGTCGCTCATGCGCAGGAAGTTGCCTTCATCCACTGTGCGAATCCCGACGCGACCGGTAACCGGCGAGCGAATCTGGGTGTACGAAAGCTGCACCTGGGCCGAATCAATCGCGGCCTGGTTGCCTTGGGCCGTGGCCTTGAGCTGGTTGACCAGGGCTTGTTGCTGGTCATAGGTCTGCTTGGACACGCCGTCGTCGATGCTCAGTTCCTTGTAGCGCTTGAGGTTGACCAGCGCGACTTGCAGTTGCGCCTGGCTTTCCCCGAGTTGCGCCTTGGCCTGGTCCAGGCTGGCGCGGATCGAGCGGTCATCAATGGTCGCCAGCAGGTCGCCGGCCTTCACCAGTTGACCTTCCTTGACCAGCAATTTGGTAAGGATGCCGTCGATCTGCGGGCGAATCACCACACTGTGCAACGACAGCACCGAGCCGATGCCGCTGACAAACCGCGGGATGTCCTGCTGTTTGACGCTGATCACCCGCACCGGGATCGCCGACGATGCGGTCAGTTTGGTCTTGGCCGGGCGGGTCACTACCCAGGCAACCACGGCCAGTACCACAAGGACGCCCACGATCAAGGCAGGTTTTCGTTGAATGTGCATGGGGTGAGGCGCCAGGGCAAAGGATCGGAAGAATGAAGGCTCTTTATAGCCCGCCAACCGGGTCAGCAAAGTGACTGCTAACTGACAGCGCCGTCAGTAAAGTCCGACCATTCGTACGAGCAGTGGTTAAAGATCCGAGGCGCGCAGGTATACTGCGCGGCGGTGTGGCCTGCAAGTCGGGCCCGCGTCATTTTCAGTACTCCCCGGAGCTTCCATGAATTCCCCGACACAACCCGCTGTTGAAGCGGTCGACATCGACCAACAGGCCAACCCTGACAGCGTCGAAGGCGAAACCAAGGCCGAGATCCCGGCGTTCAAGTTTCCGTTCAAGCCGGGCGAACTGGCCGGGGCGAAAAACGCCAGCCAGCCGTGGTACAAAAACGGCGCCAAGAACGGCCACACCAAGAGCCCGGGCATGGCGCCTCCCGGCACCCGTCGCTCGATGGGCAAGCGCTGACCGGTAATAAATCCTCCGTAATGGAGATTTATGCCTACAACAGTTACTGACGTTTCGCCTTGTAGGCCTGCGGCCAATTCTTGAAAGCTTGCATGACACCCGCTTGCCCCGACTCTTTCGCTCGGGGCTGGACGTGGTAAAGCTGGTTTTCTGGAAAAGGACGTCCCCTGTGGTTCTGATACGCACCTGTGTCGTGCTGTTGTTGTCGCTGATGGCCAGCGTTTTCTCCACCACCGCGGCCAGCGGTCAACCACGGCATGAAATTCGTTTCGCCGTTGCTGCGCAATTTCCACCCTTCCAAAGCCGCAATCAACATGGCCAGCTTGCAGGGCTGAACATCGAGCTGGGCAATGCCCTGTGCATACAGCTCAATGTGCGGTGTACCTGGGTCGACCAGGTCCTTGTGGAAAACTTCCCCGCCCTTGAAGCCAGGCAATTCGACGCGATCATGGGCATGGCCCCTACACTGAAACGGCGCCAGCGGGTGAATTTCACCGATAACCTTTATCCGATCACCACGCGCCTGGTGGCCCGCAAGACATCGGGGTTGAAGCCGACCCCACGGTCACTGAAGGGCAAGCGCGTGGGCGTTCTGGTGGGCAGCAACCGCGAAGCCTTCGCCCTGTCGAAGTGGGCGCCCAAGGGGGTCATCGTCAAGGCATTCTGGCGTAATGACGAGTTGATCCGCAGCCTGCTGGCAGGCGACATCGATGCAACATTGCAAGGCACCGTGGAAATCCGTGAGGCGCTGCTCGACACCGCTGATGGTCAGGTTTTCGACTTCCTCGGCCCTCACGTCTCCACCGAACTGCTGGGTAACGGCGTGGCGATCGCACTGCGCAAGCCCGACACCGCTTTGCGCAGCGCCCTCAATCACGCCCTCGAGCAACTGAAGCAGAGCGGCGAATACCAACGCATCATCGAGCCCTACCGGCTGGACGCGCCGCTCTCCAGACCGTAATGGCCAATTAATTGCGCGGAACATGAGCTGGATCAGTATTTGCCCAACCGGTGCGCTTAGAGTCGACGCCCTGCCGACTCCTCCAACAATCACGAGCGCGCTTTTCCATGAAGATCAATCTGCCGGTCACCGGTCGAAATGTGGATTTTGCCCCCGACGCCAATATCCTCTCGACCACCGACCTGACCAGCGCAATTACCTACGCCAACCAGGACTTCATCGATATCAGCGGCTACACCCGCGAGGAGCTGCTGGGCACGCCGCACAACCTGCTGCGTCACCCGGACATGCCGGCCGCGGCGTTTGCGCACATGTGGCAGGTATTGAAAAGCGGTCGCTCGTGGATGGGTATGGTGAAAAATCGCTGCAAGAACGGCGATCACTATTGGGTCAGTGCCTATGCCACGCCGGTCACCCGGGACGGCGTGACGGTGGAGTATCAATCGGTGCGCACCAAGCCCGATGCACGGCGGGTGCATCGGGCCGAACGGGCCTATGCCCGCCTGCGTGCCGGCACTCGGCGAGCACGGCCCGTGGTGGGCATGACCTTCAAGCTGTCGGCATGGGTCCTGGGGGCTTGCGCCGCAACCTGGGCATTGGGCCTTGGGCTGGCGCCTTATCCGCTGACCTGGCAACTGCTGGCGGGAACGGCGGCCTGCGCCGTGGGGGTAGCGGGTGTGCATGGCTTGTTACGGCCCCTGGCACAGTTGAACCAGCGGGCACGGCTGATTGCCGATAACCCGCTGAGCCAGGCGATCTACACCGGGCGCAAGGACGAGTTCGGGCGTATCGAGTTTGCCATGCAGATGCTGGAGGCCCAGGTGGGCGCAGTGGTCGGCCGGATTGGCGATGCGTCGCAACGTCTGTCCGGCCATGCCGCGGCGTTGGTGCAACAACTGGACAGCAGCCACACCAGCAGCCTCGGCCAACAGACCCAGACGGATCAGGTCGCCGCCGCGATCAATCAAATGGCCGCCAGCGTGGCGCAAGTCGCCGAGCACGCGCTGCAGGCGTCCAGGGCCGCTGACCAGGCCGGCAGCGAAACCCGCGAGGGCCATCAACGGGTGGATGAAAGCCGCGACGCGGTGCTGCGTTTGTCCGAGGAACTGGCGCGGGCCACCGCAGTGATCCATCAACTGGAAAGCCACAGCGGCGATATTTCCGGGGTACTGGAAGTGATCCGGGCGATTGCCGAACAGACCAACCTGCTGGCGCTGAATGCCGCCATCGAAGCGGCGCGGGCCGGGGAGCAAGGACGCGGGTTTGCCGTGGTGGCCGATGAGGTACGAGGCCTGGCCCAGCGTACGCAGGATTCGACCAATGAGATCCAGCGCATGATCAGCACCCTGCAAGGCGGCGCCCGGGATGCGGTGCAGGCGATGGCGCAAAGCAGCCAGCATGTCGAGGCCAGCGTCGATCAGGCCCAGCGCGCCGCTGCCGCACTGGATGGGATCAGCCAGCGAGTGACCCGAATTACCGCCATGAGCCAGCAGATCGCGGCGGCGGTGGAAGAACAGAGTGCGGTGAGCGAGGACATCAATCGCAACATCATCGGCATTCGCAATGCCGGGGAAGTGACGGTCAGCGCTGGCCAGCAGAGCCAGCTCAGCTCAGGGGACGTGGCGGGGCTGGCGGATGACTTGCGGCGGTTGGCGGAGGAATTCTGGGGCAAGCGGCGCTAGCGCTTAAGCCGCCCGCAATGAAATGAAGGCGTAGTTCGCCGGCACCTCGGTGGCAATCCGGGCGCCGGCATCCAGCAGTTGCTCGGCAATGTCCATCCCGGACACATGAAACACCCACTCATTGGCCTGCACGACTTCTTGCGTCGCCAACTCGATCGCCTGGGCAAACAGGCCCATGTCGGGCAAGTACGCGGTAAACCCATCGCCCTTGAGCGCCGTGGTATGGATGCCCAGCAACCCGCACACGGCTTCCTTGGCCTGGATATCATCGCGGTCAGCCTGGCGTGAGCGGCGGATCAACTCGGCCAGCTCCTTGTCCATCAACTCGCCCCCCACGATCAGCGCCGGCCCCTGCTCCCAGGATTCCGGCGGGCAGTCCTTGGCTGCCGGGTTCAACGGGATGTGCGGATTGATCTCCATGGGGTAGATGCGGCACACCAACGGCCGCCGCTCGTAAATGCGGCAACGGTCGTCTTCGTCAAGATTCCGGCAGCGCCCGGCGTTATAGGCGGCAAAGGTGATTGCCACATACGCCTCGGTATTGCCGCTGGGCACGATGGCGGAACGGCGTTGTGCGTGGTCACGTTGCAACTCGGGCAGCCCCAGGCCACTGCCCAGGAAACCTTCCACCAGCACGATGACATTACCGCCGTCAGCCGCCCAACTGCGGGCTTCTTCGAGGGTCAAGGGCACATGGTGGTCGGTGCAGCATTTACCGCAACCGACGCAGGAAAAATGGGTATTCATGGAGGATCTGTCACCAGGCAAGGTCAGAAGGCACTCATGAACGGTGGCGGGTTTTTGCCTCTGTTCACCGTTCTGCCTCTGTGCAAAGCAAGTTATGCGCCAGCGCCGTCAGTCCTCGGGGACAAGGTCGCGAAGCACAAACACCATGCCCGCACGTTCATACAGCTGCCGTGCCCGCAAGTTGGACTCCAGCACCTTGAGGTCGACAAACGCTTCGCCGCGTTGCTTGAACACCTGGAAGGTGTGCAGCAATAACGCACGGCCCAACCCCATACCCTGGGCACAGGGGTGAATGGCCAGGTTCTTGATGTAGGCGCTGGTCCAGCATTGGGACACACCCAGGATGCCGCTGGCGTTACTTGCCACCAGGCACAGTTTTGGGTCGAACTCGGCATCGGTAACGAACTGCTGGCGCCAGTGCTCAAGGGAGCCGACCCGTCCGCCGCCTTGTTCCTGGGCCAGGCTCAATACCGCGTGGATCGCCGGGGCCATGGCTTCGCGGTAATGATCCAGCTGGATATCCGCCGGCCATTGCGGGGCGGGCAGGCTGCCGGTGAGGTCGCGGCGCAGCAGCTGGAAATATTCACCCATCGGTCACAGGCCCTGTTGCGCCACGGTCTGGGCGGCTACCACCAGGCACTTGGTCAGTTCCGGCGAAGAAAACTTGGTGAGTACCGCATTGGCACCGGCCAGGCGGGCTTTTTCGCTGTTCATCGCACTGTCCAGGGAGGTGTGCAGCAGCACATAGAGGTCCTGGAAGTCCGGGGTTTCCCGCAGGGTGCGGGTAAAGGCGTAGCCGTCCATTTCGGACATTTCGATGTCCGAGACCACCACGTTGATTTGCTCGACGGTGCCTTGCAGCTCCAGCAAACGGTCAATGGCTTCCTTGGCGCTGCGGGCGGTGTGGCACGTGAGGCCGAGGTTGCGCAGGGTGTGCACCGATTGCTGCAGGGCCACCTGGCTGTCGTCCACCACCAGGATTCGGGCGTTGCCCAGCACTTCGGCCTCTTCCATGGTCAGGTCGGTGGGCGCCGCTTCGATCTGCGCCGGGGCGATGCCGTGGATGACTTTCTCGATGTCCAGCACTTGCACCAGGGCGCCTTCGACCTGGGTCACGCCGGTGATAAACGAACGCGTACCGCCGGAACCAAACGGCGGCGGGCGAATGTCGGTGGTCAGGCAGTGCACGATCTTGCTCACCGCCTGCACATGCAGGCCCTGCTTGGAACGGCTCACGTCGGTGACGATCAGGCAGCCGCCGTCCGGGTCTTGCAGGGGCATCTCCCCCAGGGCGCGGCTCAGGTCGATCACCGACAACGCTGTGCCGCGCAAGGTGGCGATGCCTTTGACGTGGGGGTGCGACTCCGGCAGCTTGGTCAGCGGCGGGCAGGGAATGATTTCACTGACTTTCAGCAGGTTGATCGCCATCAGCTTGCCGCTGCGCAAGGTAAAGAGCAGAAGCGAGAGTGAATCTGCGCGGGCTTTGGTGGTGGACATAAAAACCTTCTGTGGATCAGGGATGACGATCTATAGACCGTTATCGACTTGCACGCGAAAAACTGTAGGAGCGAGCTTGCTCGCGAAGAACCTGAGGGCGCTGTGTTTATCCAGGCTGCCCGCGTTATCGTTGACGCTTTTCGCGAGCAAGCTCGCTCCTACCTACAACAAGCAGTCGTCAGCCCTTCCACACCTGCGGGTTTACCAGATCCTGCGGACGCTCGCCCAGCAAGGCGCTGCGCAGGTTTTCCAGGGCGCGGTTGGCCATGGCTTCGCGGGTCTCGTTGGTGGCCGAGCCGATGTGCGGCAGGGTCACGGCATTGCTCAGCTGGAACAGCGGCGACTCGGACAGCGGCTCCTGCTCGTACACATCCAGGCCGGCACCACGGATGGTCTGGTTTTGCAGAGCTTCGATCAGCGCCGGCTCATCCACCACCGGGCCACGGGAGATGTTCACCAGGATCGCACTGGACTTCATCAGGCCTAGTTCACGATGGCTGATCAGGTGGCGGGTTTTCTCGCTCAACGGCACCACCAGGCAGACGAAATCGGCTTCGGCCAGCAACTGGTCGAGGCTGCGAAACTGCGCGCCGAGTTCCTGTTCCAGTTCGGTCTTGCGGCTGTTGCCGCTGTACAGAATCGGCATATTGAAACCCAGGCGACCCCGACGGGCGACGGCCGCGCCGATGTTGCCCATGCCGACGATACCCAGGGTCTTGCCGTGTACATCACAGCCAAACAACGGCGCGCCGACGCTGGCTTTCCACTGGCCGGCCTTGGTCCAGGCGTCCAGCTCGGCGACGCGGCGGGCGCTGCTCATCAGCAGGGCGAAGGCCAGGTCGGCGGTGCTTTCGGTGAGCACATCCGGGGTGTTGGTGAGCATGATCCCGCGCTCATTGAAGTACGCCAAGTCGTAGTTGTCGTAGCCCACCGACACGCTGGAAACCACTTCCAGTTTGCTCGCACCTTCCAGTTGCGCGCGGCCCAGTTTGCGGCCTACGCCGATCAGGCCGTGGGCATGGGGCAAGGCTTCGTTGAACTGGGCGTTGATGTCGCCCTGCTTGGGGTTGGGGGCGATGACATCGAAATCCTGTTGCAGGCGTTCGATCATTTCCGGGGTGACGCGGCTGAAGGCGAGGACGGTCTTTTTCATGGAAGGCGGGCTCATCGACTACGTGGGAATGGCAAGCACGCTAACATTCTTGGGTAGGGCTTGTCAGGCCGCCCCTCACACCCCACTGCCAGACTGTTGCGATTTGGGCAACAGTCATTATCTTGTTACACTCTGTATCGCACCGCTCACCTGCGCTAATTTGTCGCATCGATGAGCGCAGCGGTTAAGACCGACCCGCTCTCCCCCGATTTCCCTCGACTTATTTCCAGGGCTCTACACTGGGAATCTGTCTTAAAGCCGCTGAGTTCAGCGGCTTTTTTTTGCGCTGAAAAAAGGCCAGGAACCCCAACAACACTGGCCGGTTTCGATTGACCCAAAGGAGCTCCACCGGTGAAAACCTCGCTGACGTTCACCCCGTTATTCCTCGCGATTGCTGCAACGATCGTTCCCCTTGCCCACGCGGCAGACACCCCGGCCACCGACGGCTTCGTCGAAGGTTCCAGCTTCAAGATCAACACCCGCAACTACTACATGAACCGCGACCGTCGCGACATTCACACCGATGACAGCAAGGAATGGGGCCAGGGCTTCATCGGCATCTTCGAATCCGGCTACACCCCCGGCATCGTCGGCTTCGGCCTGGACGCCAACGCCATGCTCGGCCTCAAGCTCGACGGCGGTGGCGGCACCGACGGCTCGAGCATCCTGCCGGTAAGCTCCGGCAACGGCAAAGCGCCCGGCTCATTCTCCACCGCCGGCGCCACCCTGAAAATGCGCGCCTTCGACACCGAACTGAAAGCCGGCGACCTGTTCCTCAACAATCCGGTGATTGCCGGCGGCATGACCCGCATGCTGCCCCAGACCTTCCGCGGCGTGAGCCTGACCAACCACAGCCTGGACGGCTGGATGTTCGAGGGCGGCCAGGCCAGCTTCACCAAGCTCTACAACCAGAGCGGCCATCGCCGCATCGGCACCAGCTACGGCGCATTGCCCAATGGCGAAGACAGCCGCCACCTGGACTGGGCCGGCGTGTCCTTCAGCGGCGTGCCGGGGCTGACCAGCAACCTGTACGCGTCCGAACTCAAGGACATCTGGAACCAGTACTACTACGACCTGGACTACACCTGGCAGTTGAACGAGCTGGTCAGCCTGAACCCGGGCCTGCACTACTACCACACCCAGGAGACCGGCAAAGCCTTGCTGGGCAACATCGACAACAACACCTACAGCCTGCATTTCACCGTGGGCGTGGGCAATCACAGCGTTACCGCCGCCTACCAGCGGGTCAACGGCAACACGCCGTTCGACTACATCAGCCAGGGCGACAGCATCTACCTGGACAACTCCCAGCAATACTCCGACTTCAACGGCCCCAACGAGCGCTCGTGGAAGCTCAAGTACGCCTATGACTTCGTCGGGCTGGGCCTGCCGGGCCTGACCTCGGCGGTGTCGTACATCAGCGGCAAGACCGACCTGACCACGGTCGATCCGGACAGCCGTGGTTACTCATCCTGGTACAGTGCCGACGGCAAGAACGCCAAGCACTGGGAACGGGACATCGACCTCAAGTACGTGGTGCAAGGCGGCAAGGCCAAGGACCTGGCCGTGCGCCTGCAATGGGCGACCAATCGCGGCGGCAATGGCTACGCGGCAGTGGACCGGGACGTGGATGAGTACCGCGTGATCGTCGACTATCCGATTGACGTTTTTTAACCTTCAGGCTTTCTTTTAGCGGCGACGACTTATTTTTCACAGCATGGAACTAAACTGCCAGCATCTTGAGTGCCGAAGCCAGTCCCATGAGTCAACGCCGCGCCTTCACCCTGCCTGCACGCCCGGAGCTTTTGCTGATTCTGGGCAGTGGCCTTACTGTCGTGCTGATCGTGGTCATCGTTGCCGTACTGCTGATCCGCGAACACGCCAGCGCCTTGCAGGCAGCCAAGCGTTCCACCAGCAATATCACCCAACTGATCAATGCCGATGTGCTGCGCAACGTCGAGCTCTACGACCTGGCGCTGAACGGCCTGATCACCGCAACCACTCGCGATGACCTGCCCCAGGTTTCCGCCGAAGTCCTGCATATGGTGCAGTTCGACCAATCCACGGCCGCCCCTTTCAAAGGCGAAGTCCTGCTGCTGGACAAAACCGGCGCGGTCACCGCCGACTCCTCCACGCTGACCCCCACGCCACGTAATTTCGCCAATCGCGACTATTTCCAGATCCACCAGCAGAACCCCGATGCCGGGCTGTTCATCAGTCGGCCCTTCAAGATTCGTTGCGACTGCGATCAAGTCTGGCGCATCGCCTTCAGCCGCCGGGTGCCCGGACCCAATGGCGAGTTTGCCGGTGTGGCGGTGGCAACCATGCGCCTGGCGTATTTCGACCAGTTGTTCAATAGCCTGACCATCGGCAGCGGCAGCAGCATCAACCTGCTGAATAACGACGGCATCCTGTTGGCCCAGCAGCCGCTGCTCGAAAGAGACATGATCAACAAGGACCTGAGCGCGCGGCCCAACTTCAAGCGAATGCTGCGCGAAGGCAGCGGCAGTTTCAGCGCCATCTCCGCCATCAGTGGCGCGCAACGGCTGTACACCTTCACCAGCGTCGGCGCGCTGCCGCTGATTGTGGTGGTGGCGTTGTCGAGCGATGACGTGTTTGCCGCCTGGAAGCGCGCCGCCCTGCTGATCAGTGGCGCCACCGGCGTACTGTGTGTGGGGCTGTTGTGGCTGGCCTGGATGCTGCGCCTGGAACTGCGCCGCCGCTATCGCGCCGAGAAGGTGTTGTCGGAACTGGCGGCCACCGACGGCCTCACCGGCCTGGCCAACCGCCGCACCCTCGACCAGCGCCTGCGCCTGGAATGGGAGCGCGCGCAACGCTCAGGCGAGCCACTGGCCTTGCTGATGATTGATGTCGACCACTTCAAGGCCTTCAACGACCGCCATGGTCACCAGGGTGGCGATGAGGCCTTGCGCAACGTGGCCCGGGTCATCGGCAGCAATATTCGTCGCCCCGCCGACCTGGCTGCGCGCTACGGCGGCGAAGAGTTCGCGGTGATCCTGCCGGATACCGACGGCGAGGGTGCGAGCACCATCGCCGAACATATCCGCAGTGCGGTGGAGCACTTGCCACCGGCGGACGGCGACGCGCTGTCGGTCACCGTCAGCGTCGGGCTCAGTACCTGGGACAAACGCAGCCGTGGCTCGCTGGAAGAGCTGCTGCTGAGTGCCGATCGGGCGCTGTATGACGCCAAGCATTCCGGGCGCAACCGCATCGTTCACAGCCAGGCCACATAAGCCGTTATCAGCAACTACGCTAAGGGCATCCTCGAAGCAGAAGTACGCCCGATGAGCCCAGGCACTACCCGCCCGCCCCGCCCCACCCACCGTCCGGAGCTGCTGCTGATCATCGGCAGTTGCGTCACGGTGCTGCTGATCATGCTGGTGGTCGCGGTGCTGCTGATTCGCGAACACGCCAACACGTTGCAGGCGGCCCAGCGCACAGCCAATAACATCACCCAACTGATCGACGCCGACGTGCTGCGCAACGTCGAGCTGTACGACTTGTCGATCAAAGGCCTGATCGCCGCCACCGAACGCACTGATTTGGCTGGGGTATCAGCCGGCATCCGTCACCTGGTGCTGTTCGACCGTTCGGAAGCGGCGCCCTACAAAGGCGACATCCTGTTGTTGGACAAGGATGGCAACGTGATCGCCGACTCAGCCCTGCAGACGCCCAAATCCGCCAACTTCGCCGACCGCGATTACTTCCAGGCCCATCGGCAGAATCCCGACCTGGGCCTGTTCATCAGCCGGCCCTTCACGGCGCGCTGCGTGTGTGACGACCAATGGCGTATCGCATTCAGCCGCCGGGTTTCCGGGCCGGATGGGCGATTCCTCGGCGTGGCCGTGGCCACCATGCGCCTGTCGTACTTTCAGCAACTGTTCCGCAGCCTGAATATCGGCAGCGACAGCACCATCAACCTGATCAACCGGCAAGGCATCCTGCTGGCCCAGCAGCCGTTGCTGGAACGGGACATGATCGACAAGGACCTCAGCCAGCGGCCCAACGTCGCGCGCATATTGCACGAGCGCGACGGCAACTTTCGCGGCACCTCCAGTGTGGATGAGGAGCACCGCCTGTATACCTTCTCAACGGTGGGCGATTTACCGCTGATCGTCGTCGTGGGGCTGTCCACGAATGACATATTCGCCCCCTGGAAGCGCGCAGCACTGGTGATCAGCGGCGCCACCGGGATTTTGTGCATCGGCCTTTTGTGGCTGACCTGGATGCTCTGCATGGAATTGCGCAGGCGCCACCGTGCCGAACAGGTGCTGTCAGAACTGGCAGCCACCGACGCGCTCACCGGCCTGGCCAACCGCCGTACCCTGGACCAGCGACTGCGCCTGGAATGGGACCGCGCCCAGCGTTCGGCCGAGCCGTTGACGGTGCTGATGATTGACGTGGACCACTTCAAGGCGTTCAACGACCGACATGGCCATCAAGGTGGCGACGAGGCACTGCGCACGGTGGCGCAGGTGATCGAGGGCAATATCCGCCGCCCGGCCGACCTCGCTGCTCGCTATGGCGGGGAAGAATTTGCAGTGGTGCTGCCGCATACCGACAGCCAGGGTGCACGCGTGATTGCTGAACATATCCGCAGCAGTGTCGAACACCTGCCGCGAGTGAGCGGGGATACGGTGCCGATTACCGTCAGCATCGGCCTCAGTACCTGGACCAAAAACAGCCGCACCACGCTGGAGGAATTACTGCTCAACGCCGACCAGGCGCTGTATGAGGCCAAGCATACCGGGCGTAATCGCGTTGTTGATGCCGGCGCTTTAAAGCCGTGACGCGAAGCGTCACAGGAGGCGTTACCACGCAGAGCGTGGGAACGATCAAAAAAAAGGCCACCCGAAGGCGGCCTTTAAAAACAAAAGGAAAGAGAGTTGTTACTTACACCGCCGCGACGGGACGCATGTAAGAGATCGGTGCGGTGCTGGCATCTTCGAAGGTCACGACTTCCCAGGCATCTGTCTGTGCAATCAGCTTGCGCAGCAGTTGGTTGTTCAGGGCGTGGCCAGACTTGAAGCCTTTGAACTCGCCTATCAGGCTATTGCCCAGCAGGTAGAGGTCACCGATTGCATCGAGGATCTTGTGCTTCACGAATTCGTCTTCATAGCGAAGGCCGTCTTCGTTCAGTACACCATCCGCGTCGACCACAATGGCGTTTTCAACGCTGCCGCCGAGTGCGAGGTTGTGCTTGCGCAGGTACTCGATGTCACTCATGAAACCAAAGGTACGGGCGCGGCTGACTTCTTTTACGAACGAAGTGCTGGAAAAATCCACGCTTGCACTTTGGGTGCGGTCACGGAATACCGGGTGATCGAAATCGATCTCAAAGCTCACTTTAAAGCCTTCGAACGGGACGAAGGTGGCGCGCTTGTCGCCGTCTTCTACTGTCACTTCCCGCAGAATGCGAATGAACTTCTTGGCTGCGTCCTGTTCTTCCAGGCCGGCAGATTGAATCAAGAATACGAAGGGTCCGGCGCTGCCATCCATGATCGGGACTTCGGACGCGGAGAGCTCGACGTAGGCGTTATCGATGCCCAGACCGGCCATGGCCGAGAGCAAGTGCTCCACCGTGTCCACTTTGACGTCACCGTTGACCAACGTGGTCGACATCGTGGTTTCGCCAACATTTTCCGCGCGAGCAGGTATCTGCACCACAGGGTCCAGGTCGGCACGAACAAACACGATGCCGGTGTCGACAGGTGCGGGCTTGAGGGTCAGGTATACCTTCTCCCCGGAGTGCAGACCTACACCTGTGGCACGGATAATATTCTTCAGGGTGCGTTGTTTAATCATGGCTTGGACCGCTTCAGCGCAAATTGCGAACTGGTATCAACAAAGGCTGGCGATAATAGCAGACCAGACCTTTGCTGAACACCAATCACCTTCATAGCCCTGATACATTCCATTAATCGGCCTGACGACGCAGGAAAGCCGGGATGTCCAGGTAGTCCAGGTCATCTTGCGGATTCGGGCTGCGGGATGCAGCAGCACCGGCCTGAGCCTGGTTGCGCATCACGGTCGGACGATCCAGGTCACGATAGTTCACAGACGGCAGTTCCTGGCGCGAAGGCGCTGGAGCGGCAGCTTGCTGGCTGGCGTGGCTGGTATGGACGGTGTTGTCGATGACCTTTACAGGCTTCTCGATTTTCGCACCCAGGCCGGTCGCAACAACGGTCACGTGCAGTTCGTCGCGCATGTCCGGATCGATAACGGTACCGACCTTGACCATGGCGTGCTCGGAAGCGAAGGCTTCGATGATGCTACCCACGTCGGAGTACTCACCCAGGGACAGGTCAGGACCGGCGGTGATGTTCACCAGGATGCCGCGTGCGCCTTGCAGGTTCACGTCTTCCAGCAACGGGTTGCGGATGGCCGCTTCGGTAGCTTCACGTGCACGGTTCGGACCGCTGGCGCAGCCAGTGCCCATCATCGCCATGCCCATTTCGCTCATCACGGTACGTACGTCGGCAAAGTCGACGTTGATCATGCCCGGACGCTTGATGATGTCGGAGATACCGCGAACGGCACCGGCCAGTACATCGTCAGCCTTGGCAAACGCGGACAGCAGGCTTGCGTCCTTGCCGAGGATGGTCAGCAGCTTCTCGTTGGGAATGGTGATCAACGAGTCGACGCTTTCGGACAGCAGACGGATGCCTTCATCGGCGATCTGCATGCGCTTGCGACCTTCGAACGGGAATGGACGGGTCACGACGGCAACCGTCAGGATCCCCATTTCCTTGGCCACTTCGGCAATGATCGGCGCAGCACCGGTACCGGTACCACCGCCCATGCCCGTGGTGATGAACACCATGTTGGTGCCTTGCAGCACTTCAGCGATGCGCTCGCGGTCTTCCAGGGCGGCTTGACGGCCGACTTCCGGATTCGCGCCGGCACCCAGGCCCTTGGTCACGGCTGTGCCCAATTGCAGGATGGTGCGTGCACCGATGCTTTTGAGGGCCTGGGCGTCAGTGTTGGCGCAGATGAATTCAACGCCTTCAATGTTGCTCTTGACCATGTGGTTGACAGCGTTGCCGCCGCCACCGCCGACGCCGATCACTTTGATGACCGGGCTTGCGGGGATGTTGTCTACGAGTTCGAACATTTTCCCTCTCCTTTCATTTCTCTAGTTTTTTCGCCTACTACTTGAAACGGTGTTGCGGTAAATCTTTAGAAATTGCCTTTCACCCAAGCCTGCAACCGCTCGAACAACGGCGCTTTCGCTTCGTCGTCGCTTCTGTAGCTGTCGCGGTTGCTCGGGCCCGACAGGGAAATGCCGTCGGTCTGCTTTTGCAGCCCGTACAACAGCAAGCCCACACCGGTGGAATAAATCGGGTTGCGCACTACGTCGCCCAGGCCTTTCACGCCATGGGGCACGCCCAGGCGGACCGGCATGTGGAAGATTTCCTCGGCCAGTTCGACCGCGCCTTCCATCTTCGAGGTGCCACCGGTCAGCACGATGCCGGCCGGGATCAAATCTTCGTAGCCGCTGCGACGCAGTTCAGCCTGGATCAGGGTGAACAGTTCGTCGTAGCGCGGCTCGACCACTTCGGCCAATGCCTGGCGCGACAGTTCGCGCGGTGGACGGTCGCCCACGCTTGGCACCTTGATGGTTTCACCGGCACCGGCCAGCTTGGCCAGGGCGCAGGCGTAACGGATCTTGATTTCTTCGGCGTACTGGGTCGGTGTGCGCAACGCCATGGCGATGTCGTTGGTCACCTGGTCACCGGCAATCGGGATCACCGCGGTGTGACGAATCGCACCCTCGGTGAAGATCGCGATGTCCGTGGTGCCGCCGCCGATGTCCACCAGGCACACGCCCAGTTCTTTTTCGTCGTCGGTCAGTACCGAGTAAGCCGAAGCCAACTGCTCGAGAATGATGTCGTCGATTTCCAGGCCGCAGCGGCGCACGCATTTTTCAATGTTCTGTGCCGCGTTGACGGCGCAGGTCACTACGTGAACCTTGGCTTCCAGACGTACGCCCGACATGCCCAGGGGCTCGCGAACGCCTTCCTGGTTATCGATCACGTAGTCCTGCGGCAGGGTGTGCAGCACGCGCTGGTCAGCCGGGATCGCCACGGCTTGTGCTGCGTCGAGTACCCGCTCCAGGTCGGCCGAGCTGACTTCGCGGTCGCGAATCGCCACGATGCCGTGGGAATTCAGGCTGCGGATGTGGTTGCCGGCAACGCCGACAAATGCCGAGTGAATCCGGCAACCGGCCATCAGCTGCGCTTCTTCGATGGCGCGCTGGATCGATTGCACGGTGGATTCAATATTCACCACCACGCCCTTCTTCAGGCCCCGGGACGGATGCGTGCCGATTCCGACGATTTCCAGCGTGCCGTCGTCCGCGACCTCGCCTACCAGCGCCACCACCTTAGAGGTGCCGATATCCAGACCGACGATCATTTTGCCGCTTTGCACGTTTGCCATGGGTCCTGCCTCTTCTTAATTCTTCGCGACAGCAGGTTGCGCTGCCGTGGGCGCCGCAGGGGCCCGCCAGCCGACGGCAAGGCCGTTGGCGTAACGCAGGTCGATGCTCGCAATGTTCGTAATCTGTTCTTTCAAGGTCTTTTCATAGATGGCGATAAAACGGCGCATCTTTTCCACCAGGTTGCCGCGTCCCAGCAACAACTCGATGCCCGGGCCGGAACTGCCTGCACCCGTGGTCAAAAACCAGCTGCCCCGCTCGCGCAATTCCAGTCGCGCAATCGAGAAGCCCAACGGCCGCAGCATCTGGCTCAACGCCTGGTACTGCTGCATCACTTGCTGCTGCGCCCGCTGCGGCCCGAACAACTGCGGCAGGTGCTCGTAATTCGCCACTTCGCGAGGTGCAAACGCCTGGCCCTGGTTGTTCAACAGCGCACCATCACCCCAACGGGCCACGGGCAGTTGTTCTTCCAGGCGGATCGTCACTTGATCCGGCCACACGCGACGTACTTCGGCGTGGGCAATCCATGGCATCTGTTCCAGCTCGGAGCGCATGCCTGCCAGGTCGATGGTGAAGAAGCTCGACGCCACAAACGGGGCGATTCGCTGCTGCACGGCTTGCTGGCTGATGTAGCTCAAGTCACCCTGCACGCTGATCTTGGTGATCGGCCGGTCGGCATACGGCAGCAGGCGCTGGGCGCCTTCATACGTACCGAACCCCAGGGCCACCAGGATCACCGGCCAGAACAGCGCCTTGAGAAAACCAAAGTTGGCTTTCGGCATGCGCGCCGACATCGGCTCTTTAGCCACCATTCGGCTGGCACCACGCGGCACCGGCTTGCGGCCGGGAGCGGGTTGCTGATGACGAAGCGATGCGCCGTTCATGGTCTTAGCCTCGTGGCTCTATGCTTGCTGCCAGGATCGCCAGCACCAACTGCTGGAAATCCAGGCCGGCGGCACGAGCGGCCATGGGTACCAGGCTGTGGTCGGTCATCCCGGGTGCAGTGTTGACTTCCAGGAACCAGAAGTTCCCCTGGTCATCCTGCATCACGTCTGCCCGCGCCCAACCGGCGATACCCAGCGCCTCACAGGCTTTCGCCGTGAGGTCCATCAATTCCTGTTCCTTGGCTGCGTCGAGGCCGCACGGGATCCGGTACTGGGTATCGGAGGCCACATACTTGGCGTCGTAGTCGTAAAAGGTGTGGGGCGTGCCCAATGCGATGGGCGGCAATACCTGGCCACGCAGAGTAGCGATGGTGAACTCGGGACCTTGAATCCACTGTTCCACCAACACTTGCGAATCGTAGGTACTGGCCGCTTTCCATGCGTCAATCAATTCGGCGGCTGAGTTCACTTTAGCCATGCCGATACTGGAGCCTTCATGGGCTGGTTTGACGATCAAAGGCAGGCCCAGTTCCTTGGCTGCAGAAATACAATCGTCTTCGCTGCACAGCACGCTGTGACGCGGGGTGGGAATACCCAGGCTGTGCCACACCTGCTTGGTGCGCAACTTGTCCATGGCCAGGGCCGAAGCGAGGATGCCGCTGCCGGTATACGGAATGCCCAGGCACTCCAGCAGGCCCTGCATGCTGCCGTCTTCACCGCCACGGCCGTGAAGAATGATGAAGGCGCGGTCGATCTTCTCGGCCTGCAGGCGCGACAGGAAGTCATCACCCACGTCGATGCCGAACGCATTCACACCGGCACTTTGCAGCGCTTCCAGCACGGCATTGCCGGACTTCAGCGACACTTCACGCTCAGCGCTCTTGCCACCGAACAGCACCGCAACCCGGCCGAAGTCGGCAGGTTGAATGGTCGAGAACAGGGAGCCGTAGTCAGTGGTCATTTCGACTTCCCCTGTGCGGCGGCAAACAGCGGGCTTGCCAGCAATTTAGGGGCGAGGCCACCGATGTCACCGGCACCCTGGCACAGCAGGATGTCGCCGGCACGCAGCAGCGGCTTGACGATCGGCGCCAGGTCCACACCACGCTCGATGTAGATCGGGTCCAACTGGCCGCGTTGACGGATGCTGTTGCACAGCTTGCGGCTGTCGGCACCCGGGATCGGTTCTTCACCGGCCGGGTAGACTTCCATCAGCAGCAACACGTTGGCATCCGCCAGCACATTGACGAAATCGTCGTACAGGTCGCGGGTACGGCTGTAGCGGTGCGGCTGGTACACCATCACCAGGCGGCGTTCCGGCCAGCCACCGCGTACGGCCTTGATCACCGCTGCGACTTCGGTCGGGTGGTGACCGTAGTCGTCCACCAGCATCACGTTGCCGCCGTCCACCGGCAGTTCGCCGTAGACCTGGAAGCGACGGCCCACGCCGGCAAAACCCGACAGGCCTTCGACGATGGCTTCATCGCTGACGCCTTCGTCGGAGGCGATGCAGATGGTCGCCAGGGAGTTGAGTACGTTGTGGTTGCCCGGCATGTTTACCGAGACATCCAGCGGCTCGCGGTCAGGACGCAGCACGGTGAAGAAAGTCTGCATGCCTTGCTGGCGCACATTGATCGCGCGCACGTCACAGTCTTCGCTGAAGCCGTAGGTCACGGTCGGACGCTTCACCAGCGGCAGGATTTCGCGCACCACCGGATCGTCCAGGCACACCACGGCCAGACCGTAGAACGGCAGGTTGTGCAGGAACTCGACGAAGGTTTTCTTCAGTTTGTTGAAGTCACCGTCGTAGGTCGCCATGTGGTCGGCGTCGATGTTGGTCACCACGGCCACCAGCGGTTGCAGGTGCAGGAAGCTGGCGTCGCTTTCATCGGCTTCGGCGATCAGGTAACGGCTGGTCCCCAGTTGTGCATTGGTGCCGGCTGCATTCAGGCGGCCACCGATGACGAACGTCGGGTCCAGGCCACCGGCGGCGAACACCGAGGCGATCAGGCTGGTGGTGGTGGTCTTGCCGTGGGTACCGGCGACGGCGATGCCGTGGCGGTAGCGCATCAGCTCAGCCAGCATTTCGGCACGCGGCACTACGGGAATGCGGCGTTCAAGGGCGGTGGCCACTTCCGGGTTGGAGGTGTTCACAGCGCTGGAGACCACCAGCACGTCGGCTTCGGCAGCGTTCTCGGCGCGGTGGCCGATAAAGATTTTTGCGCCAAACGATTCCAGGCGCTCGGTGACCGGCGACATTTTCAGGTCGGAGCCGGACACCTGGTAACCCAGGTTCAGCAACACTTCGGCGATCCCGCACATGCCCACGCCGCCGATACCGACGAAATGGATGCGACGGATGCGGCGCATTTCCGGTTGCGGCATGGCTTTCTGATTCTCAACCATGGGCCACCTCCAGGCAGATATCGACCACGGTGCGGGTTGCGTCAGGTTTGGCCAGGCGGCTTGCGGTGCTCGCCATGCTGTTCAGTCGTTCCGGTTGCATCAAAACCTCGGTCAGGCGTGCGGCCAAATCGGCGGCGCCAGTCGTTCTTTGCGGCAGCAGGAAGGCAGCGCCCTCCCCGGCCAAATATTCGGCGTTGCGGGTCTGGTGATCGTCGATCGCGTGGGGCAAAGGCACCAGCAAGGACGGCAGACCGGCGGCGGCCAGTTCACTGACGGTCAACGCACCTGCGCGACAGACCACCAGGTCGGCCCAGCCATAGGCTTGGGCCATGTCTTTGATGAAGGGCTGCACATTCGCCTCCACACCCGCATCGCGGTAGCGCGTGGCGGTCACTTCATCGTGGTTCTTGCCGGCCTGATGGAAGATCTCGGGGCGCAGCTCCACGGGGAGTTGCGACACCGCTTCAGGCAGCAATTTGTTCAACGGTTCGGCGCCCAGGCTTCCGCCCAGGATCAACAGGTGCGCCTTGCGACCGGCCAATGGCTGGCGGGCGATGTCCATGAACAGTTCGGTACGCACCGGGTTGCCGGTGGTACGCAACTTGTCCGCGGCACCAAAGGTCTTCGGAAACGCCTCGCATACCCGTGCAGCCAAGGGCACCAGCAGGCGGTTGGCAGTGCCGGCCACGGCATTCTGCTCGTGGACGATCACTGGCACGCCGGCGAGTCTTGCCGCAACACCACCCGGGCCGGTCACGTAGCCACCAAAGCCCAGCACGCATACCGGCTTCACTTCGCGGATCACCTTGCGCGCCTGCCACACGGCCTTGAGCAACACGAACGGCGCCTTCAGCAGGGACAATTTGCCCTTGCCACGCAAGCCGGTGACGTTGATCAAATGCAGCGGCAAGCCGGCATTCGGTACCAGATCATTTTCGATGCCGCGCGGCGTACCGAGCCAATGCACGGTGTAGCCACGGTTCTGGAACTCACGGGCACAGGCCAGCGCCGGGAACACGTGGCCACCGGTGCCGCCTGCCATGATCAGCACGTTAGCGCCCATGGTTCGGCTCCTCGGCGAAGTCGCTTTCGCTGAACTCCATCTCTTCGCTGCCCAGGTGGGTCCGACTCTCCCACTCGATACGCAGCAACAACCCGAGACAGGCGCAGCAAATCACCAACGAGCTGCCGCCGTAGCTGAGGAACGGCAAGGTCAGGCCCTTGGTCGGCAGCAGGCCGACGTTCACCCCGATGTTGATCAGGAACTGGCCGATCCACAGGAACGACAAGCCGTACGCCACGTAGGCGGCGAAATATTGCTTGGCCTTTTCGGCCCACAAGCCGATGTACATGCCGCGAACACACACGAACACGAACAGCGCGACGGTGCACAGCGAACCGACCACGCCCAGCTCTTCGGCGAGTACCGAGAACACGAAGTCGGTGTGGGCTTCCGGCAGGTAGAACTGCTTCTGCACGCTATTGCCCAGGCCCACGCCCAGCCACTCACCGCGACCGAAGGCGATCAACGCCTGGGTCAACTGGTAGCCGGAACCGAACTGATCGGACCACGGGTCGGTAAAGGTAATCAGACGGGCCATCCGGTAGGGTTGCGCCTGCACCAGAATGGTCACGGCGGCCACCGCCAGCACCACCATCAAGGTGAAGCGGAACAGGCCAACGCCGCCGAGGAACAGCATCGCCGCCGCCGCCCCCATCATTACGACGGTGGCACCGAAGTCCGGCTCCATCAGCAACAGGCCGGCCATGGGCAGCAGCACGATGAACGGCTTGAAGAAGCCCATCCAGCTTTCGCGTACTTCTTTCTGGCGCCGCACCAGGTAACCGGCGAGGTAGATCACCACGAACACCTTGGCGATTTCCGAGGGCTGCACGTTGAACGCACCGAAGCCGATCCAGCGCATCGAGCCGTTCACCTCACGCCCGATGCCGGGCAGGATCACCATCACCAACAGGCCGAAGGCGCCCACCAGCATCAGCCAACCCAGGCGCTGCCAGGTGGCGATCGGGATCATCATGGTGACGATGCATGCGCCAAGGCCAATCACCAGGTACACCAGGTGACGGATCATCATGTACAGGGTGTTGCCCGATTGCACCGCAGCCACTTCCGAGGAGGCCGAGGTGATCATCACCAGGCCCAGGCCCAGCAGCGCGAGGCAACCGGCGAGCATCGGGAAGTCCAGGTCGATACCGCGCCCGGTAATGATCGGCGACGGGTACGGCTTGATGATGTTACGGAAATTGATACTCATGCCAAGGCCTCCACGGCGCGGGCGAACAGCTGGCCGCGCTCTTCGTAGTTCTTGAACATGTCGAAACTGGCGCAGGCAGGCGACAGCAGCACCACGTCGCCCGGCTGAGCCAAGGCTTTGGATTGGGCGATGGCATCGTCCAGGGACTGCGCGCGCACCTGCGGTACGGCGTCGCCCAGGGCATCGGCGATCAGGCCGGAATCACGGCCCATCAACACCACGGCGCGGCAGTTGGCGGCGACCGGGCCTTTAAGGTCCTTGAAGTCGGCACCCTTGCCGTCGCCACCGGCGATCAGCACGACCTTGCCCTGAATGTCGGCACCCAAGCCTTCGATGGCAGCGAGTGCCGCACCGACGTTGGTGGCCTTGGAATCGTTGTAATAGCCAACACCATCCAGCTCGCGAACCCACTGGCAGCGATGCTCAAGGCCGGCAAAGCTGCGCAGGGCCGAGAGCATGGCGTCGAACGGCAAGCCAACTGCGTGACCGAGCGCCAGCGCCGCCAGGGCGTTGGCCTGGTTGTGGGCACCACGGATTTTCAGTTCGCGCACCGGCATCAGGTTCTGGAATTCGAAGGCCAGGTATTTCTCGCCGTTCTCTTCCCGAAGGCCGAAGGCCTTGAAGTCAGGCTTGTTCAGGCCGAAGGTCCAGCACGGCAGACCTTCGCCGATCAGCGGACGGCTCAGGGCATCCTGACGGTTCACCACCACTTGCCGCGCGCCACGGAAGATCCGGTGCTTGGCCAGGTGATAGGCCGGCAGGCCGCTGTAGCGGTCCATGTGGTCTTCGCTGACGTTGAGCACGGTGGCCACTGCGGCGTTGAGCTGGTCAGTGGTTTCCAGCTGGAAGCTCGACAGCTCCATCACGTACAGCTCGACGTCGTCGTTGAGCAGGTCCAGCGCCGGCGTGCCGAGGTTGCCGCCCACGGCCGCGCGCTTGCCGGCCGCAGCCGCCATCTCGCCCACCAGGGTGGTCACGGTGCTTTTGGCATTGGAACCGCTGATGGCCACGATCGGCGCCTTCGCGTTACGCGCGAACAGCTCGATATCGCCGGACAACTTCACGCCACGGGCCGCCGCCGCTTGCAGGGCCGGGGTCGCCAGGGCCAGGCCGGGGCTCACGTAGAGCTCATCGGCACGGCACAGAAACTCGACATCCAGCTCGCCACAACGCACTTCCACGTGCGGGTAGTCACGGCGCAGCGTGACCAGCTCCGGTGGATTTTCCCGCGTATCGGCCACGGCAAACGACGTGCCCCGGTTCGCCAGGAAGCGAACCAGGGACATGCCGCTCTTGCCGAGGCCGACAACGATGCGGAAGTGGTCTGAAGCGATCAGGGACACTCGTTTCTACCTCAGTTTCAGGGTGGCAAGGCCGAACAGAACCAGAATCACGGTGATAATCCAGAAACGGACAATCACCCGCGGCTCAGGCCAGCCCTTGAGTTCAAAGTGGTGGTGAATCGGCGCCATGCGGAATACGCGGCGCCCGGTCAATTTGAAGGAGGCAACCTGGATCACCACCGACAGGGTTTCCATCACGAACACACCGCCCATGATGAACAGGACGATTTCCTGACGGACGATCACCGCGATGGTGCCCAGGGCCGCGCCCAGCGCCAGTGCGCCGACGTCGCCCATGAAGACTTGTGCGGGGTAGGTGTTGAACCACAGGAAGCCCAGGCCCGCACCGATCAACGCGCCGCAGAACACAATCAGTTCGCCTGCGCCCGGTACATACGGGATCAGCAGGTATTCAGCGAATTTCACGTTACCCGACAGATAGCAGAAGATGCCGAGGGCGCCGCCCACCATCACCGTCGGCATGATCGCCAGGCCGTCGAGGCCGTCCGTCAGGTTGACCGCGTTGCTGGAGCCGACGATCACGAAGTAGGTCAGCACCACGAAGCCGACGCCCAGTGGAATGCTGGCGTCCTTGAGCATCGGGATGATCAGGGTGGTTTCCACCGCGCTTGGCGCAGTCATGAACAGGAAGATCGCCGCGCCGAGGCCGAACACCGACTGCCAGAAATACTTCCAGCGGCTTGGCAGCCCCTTGGAGTTCTTCTCGATCACCTTGCGGTAGTCATCTACCCAACCGATGGCGCCGAACAGCAGGGTCACCAGCAGCACGGTCCAGACATAACGGTTATGCAGGTCAGCCCACAGCAGCGTACTGATGCCGATGGACGACAGGATCAACGCACCGCCCATGGTCGGGGTGCCGGACTTGGACAGGTGCGACTGCGGGCCGTCGTTGCGCACGGACTGGCCAATCTGCAGGTTTTGCAGGGTACGGATCATCCATGGCCCGAGGAACAGCGACAACGACAGCGCGGTCAGCACACCCAGAATCCCGCGCAGGGTCAGGTACTGAAAGACCGCGAAGCCTTTGTGGAACTGTTGCAGATACTCAGCCAGCAGCAGCAGCATTAATGTTTCTCCGTACTTGAGCCACACAAGGCCGCGACGACGTTTTCCATCACCGCGCTGCGCGATCCCTTGATCAAAATAGTGGTGTGTTTGTCTTGTTCAGCCGCACTCAGTGCCTGGATCAGTTCGGCCTGGCTGGCGAAATGCCTGGCGCCCGGCCCGAAGGTGTCCACGGCGTGCAGCATGTTCGGGCCAACGGCGTACAGGGCATCGACCTTGCCGGCGGCGTACGCGCCGACTTCACGGTGAGACTGTTCGGCCCACTCGCCCAGCTCGGCGATATCCCCCAGCACCAGCACCTTGCGACCGTCGAAGCTGGTCAGCAGGTCGATGGCGGCACAGATCGAGGACTGGTTGGCGTTGTAGGTGTCATCAATCACGCGCATGCCGTTGCTGGCCAATTGCGCGACGGTACGGCCCTTGACCGGTTGCACGGCACCAAGGCCGGTGGCGATGCCAAACAACGACACGCCCAGCACGTGGGCGGCGGCGGCGGCAGCCAGGGCATTGGCGACGTTGTGGTTGCCCAGCAGGTTCAGTTGTACGTGCTCGTCACCTTGCGGGGTATGCAGGGTGAAGGACGGGCAGCCACGGGCGTCGGCCTTGATATTCGAGGCATGGAAATCGGCAGCGGCGTTGTGCACCGCGAAGCTCAACACCTTGCGACCGGCGGCACGTACACGCCAGGTTTCGAAGGCCTTGTCATCGAGGTTCAGCACGGCAGTGCCGGATGCGTCGAGGCCTTCGATGATTTCGCCCTTGGCTTCGACGATCTTTTCAGGGCCGCCAAACTCGCCGACGTGGGCAGTACCGGCGTTGCTGATCACCGCGACATGAGGCTTGGTCATGGCCACGGTGTAGGCGATTTCGCCGATGCGCGAAGCACCCAGCTCAATGACGGCCGCCGTGTGTTCCGGGGCCAGTTCGAGCAGGGTCAGCGGAGCGCCGAAGTCATTGTTCAGGTTGCCACGGGTCGCCAGGACCGGGCCGCGCGTGCGCAGGATGCCGGCCAGCAGTTCCTTGACCGTGGTCTTGCCGCTGGAACCGGTGATCGCCGCAACAGGCTTGGTGAAGGCGGCACGGTTCAGCGCCCCCAGTTGGCCGAGGGCCAGGCGGGTGTCGGCGACCAGCAATTGTGGCAGCGTCGAGTCAGCGACTTCGCGCTGCACCAGAGCGCCGACAGCGCCTTTGGCAGCGACGTCATTCAGGTAGTCATGGCCATCGAAGCTCGGGCCGGCCAAGGCGACAAACAGTTGCCCGGGCTTGATCGTCCGGCTGTCGATGCTGACGCCATCAAAGCTGCAATCAGCCGACAGCACGCGGGCCGACAAGGCCTGGGTCAGTTCGCTGAATTTAAGCGGCTTAAGCATGGGCCACCTCCCACGCGGTCAGGGCGTGATCAGCCTCGACCAGATCGGAGAAGGCGTGGCGTTCGCCGTTGATTTCCTGATAGTCCTCGTGACCTTTACCGGCCAGCACCACCACGTCGTCAGCACTTGCGCCGGCGATCAATTGGGCGATGGCTGCACCGCGACCGGCGACGAACGTCGCCTTGGACGCATCTTTAAAGCCGACACGAATGTCATCGAAAATCTGGCTTGGGTCTTCGCTGCGCGGGTTGTCGTCAGTGACGAGCACACCGTCGGCCAGTCGCTCGACGATTTCCGCCATCAGCGGGCGCTTGCCGCGATCGCGGTCACCGCCACAGCCGAACAGGCACAGCAATTTACCCTTGGCGTGGGGGCGCAGGGCCTGCAGGATTTTTTCCAGGGCGTCCGGCGTGTGGGCGTAATCGACCACCACCAGCGGCTGGGTGCCGCCGCCGAGGCGCTGCATGCGACCGGCCGGGCCTTCGAGCTTCGGCAGCACCCGCAGGATTTCGTCGAGGGCGTAATCCAGGCCGAGCAAGGCACCCACAGCGGCCAACACGTTGCTCAGGTTGAAACGCCCGAGCAAGGTGCTGCGCAAATGGTGCTCGCCCTGTGGCGTAACCAGCGTGGCGCGCACGCCTTCGTCATCAAAGGTGGCTTCACGGCAATACAGGTAGGCGCTGGAGTCTTCCAGGCTGTAGCTGATCAGGCGGCCGTCGCCTTGGGCGGCGGCCAGTTGGCGACCGAATTCGTCGTCCAGGTTGACCACCCGGCATTTCAGGTCATTCCAGGCAAACAGCCGAGCCTTGGTGGCGGCGTAGGCCTCCATGGTCCCGTGGTAATCCAGGTGATCGCGGGACAGGTTGGTCATCACCGCCACGTCGAACGCCAGGGCAGTCACGCGCCCCTGGTCCAGACCGTGGGACGAGACTTCCATGGCAACCGCCTTGGCACCGGCCTTTTTCAGGTCGGCCAGGGTCGCTTGCACGGCAATCGGGTTAGGCGTGGTGTGCAGCCCGCTTTGCAGCGCGCCGTAGAAACCGGTGCCCAGGGTGCCCACGATGCCGCAATGCTGACCCAGCAGGTCAAGCGCCTGGGCGACCAGTTGGGTCACGCTGGTCTTGCCGTTGGTACCGGTCACGCCCACCAGGTTCAGGGTGCGGCTCGGGTCGCCATAAAAGCGCCCGGCGATGTCCGACAATTGCGCAGCCAGGCCCTTGACCGGAATCAAAGGCACGTCGGTGATCGGCAGCACGGTGGCGCCTTCCACTTCATAGGCTACTGCCGCAGCACCGCGTTGCAGCGCGTCGGCGATATGGTCACGCCCGTCGAACTTGCCACCCGGCACTGCCAGGAACAGGTCGCCGGCACGCACATTACGGCTGTCCAGGGTCAACTCGCGAATCAGCAGATCGCGGCCGGCGTGGGCAAAAATCTTGTTCAGGCTCAGAGACATCAGCCGCGCCCTCCATTGGCTTTTACAGCAGCGGCCGGCGGGCCGGCGTTCGCTTGTTGGGTAGCCGGCAGGTTGTCCGGCGTGATGTTCATCAGGCGCAACGTCCCGGACATCACCTTGCTGAACACCGGCGCCGATACCAGGCCACCGAAGTAACCGGCTTTGCTCGGCTCATCGATCACCACGACGATGGCGTAGCGCGGATCGCTCATCGGGCCGAAGCCTGCGAACAGCGAGCGGTAGGAGTTTTCGGCGTAGCCCTTGGTACCCACGGCGGTTTTACGCGCGGTACCGGACTTGCCTGCCACGTGATACGCCGGCACCTGGGCACGGAACACGCCACGCGGTGCTTCGATCACTTGTTGCAGCATGCCTTGCATGGTCTTGGCGACGTTTTCCGGGATCACCTGGGTCGCAGGCGGCGCCTCGTCCAGGTGGATCAGGCTCAGCGGCACCATGCGGCCGTTGTTGGCCAGCACCGAGAAGGCGTGGGCCAGTTGGATGGCTGTCACCGACAGGCCATAACCATAGGAAAGCGTGGCGGTTTCGGCCTTTTTCCAGTCACGGTAGTTCGGCAGGTTGCCCACACGTTCGCCCGGGAAGTCCAGGCCGGTGGGTTGCCCCAGGCCGACTTTCTGCGCGAGGTGGTAGATGGCTTCGCCGCCGATATCGAAGGCGACTTTACTCATGCCCACGTTACTGGAGTTGATCAGGATACCTGTCAAATCCAGCACCGGACCTTCGGTGCGCGACACGTCACGAATGGTGTATTTGCCCAGCTGCAATGTGCCCGGGTAAACCTCGACCTTGTCGGCCGGTTTCCAGCGCCCGGTTTCCAGGGCGGCACTCATGGAAATGGCTTTCATGGTCGAACCCGGCTCGAACACGTCGATCATGGCGCGGTTGCGCATCATCGCCGGTTGCAGGTTGCGACGGTTGTTGGGGTTGTAGGTCGGCTGGTTGACCATGGCGAGAATCTCGCCGGTCTTCACGTCCATGATCACCAGGCTGCCGGCTTTCGCACCGTTCTCGATGATCGCGTTACGCAGCTCACGGTTGGCCAGGTATTGCAGGCGCAGGTCAATCGACAACGCCAAGGGCTTACCGGCCTTGGCGTTTTTGGTGACCTGGACATCCTTGATCAGTCTGCCGCGCCGATCCTTGATGACCTGTCGCTTGCCGGGAACCCCGGCCAGCCATTCGTCGTAGGCGAGTTCCACGCCTTCGCGACCGTGATCATCAATGTCGGTGAAACCCACCATATGGGCAGTGGTTTCGCCGGCCGGGTAGAAACGCCGAAATTCCTCGATGCCGTAGACACCGGGGACTTTAAGGTCGAGTACTTGCTGGCCTTGTTCGGGGGTGAGCCCGCGAACCAGGTAGATGAATTCTTTATTGGCCTGGGCTTCGAGGCGTTCGCTCAGGGCTTTTGGGTCCTGGCCCAGGGCGGCAGCCAGTTCCGGCCATTTGTCCTTGGCGGTCTGCATTTCCTTGGCGTTGGCCCACAGGGTGGTCACCGGGGTACTGACGGCCAGGGGCTCGCCGTTACGGTCGGTGATCAGGCCGCGGTGTGCAGGAATCGGGATATGCCGCAGGCTACGGGCATCGCCCTGGCCGATCAGGAAGTCACGGTCCACCACTTGCAGGTCGATAATCCGCCAGGCAATCGCGCCCACCATCAGTGCCAGCAACCCCAGCACTACGCGGAAACGCCACGGGTAGAGTGCGCCCTCGAGTTTCATCATGGCGCCACCATGCGAACTTCTGCAGCGCCCGGGATGTGCATCTTCAGTTGTTCAGTGGCCAGCACTTCGATGCGGCTGTGGGCCGTCCAGGTACTTTGCTCGAGGATCAACCGGCCCCACTCCGCCTGCGCCTTGTCGCGCACGCTCAATTCCCCGTACAGGGTATTGAGTAGTTGGCGGTTGTAGTGGGCGCTGTAGGACACCGCAATCGCGGACACCAGCACGCCAACAAATAGCAGCAACATAAAGAAGCTGCCGCCCGGGAGGGGCTTGGCGAAAAGCTTGCTCACCGCAACTTCTCCGCAACGCGCATGACAGCGCTACGGGCACGTGGGTTGGCCTTGAGTTCGGCTTCGGAAGCGAACTGCGCTTTGCCATGGATTTTGATTTTCGGCACAAAGGCTTCGTAACGCACCGGCAGGTTGCGCGGCAGGTTGTCGGACTCGCCCTTGACCAGGCGACGCATGAACAATTTGACGATGCGGTCTTCCAGGGAGTGGAAGCTGATCACCACCAGGCGACCGCCCACTTCCAGAGCTTCCAGGGCGGCTTCGAGGCCGGCTTCCAGGTCGCCCAATTCGTTGTTGACGTGAATACGCAGGCCCTGGAACGCACGGGTTGCCGGGTTCTTGCCCTTTTCCCATGCAGGGTTGGCGACTTTCAGCACCTCAGCCAGGTCGGCCGTGCGCTCGAACGGCTGGATTTCCCGGCGTTCGACCACGGCACGCGCCATGCGGCCGGCGAAGCGCTCTTCGCCGTATTCCTTGAACACACGGGTGATTTCTTCGTGGGGAGCGGTAGCGATGAACTGCGCGGCGCTGATGCCACGGCTTGGGTCCATGCGCATGTCCAGCGGGCCGTCGTTCATGAAACTGAAGCCACGCTCAGGGTCGTCCAGCTGTGGGGAAGACACGCCCAGGTCCAGCAGAACCCCGGCCAACTTGCCCGCCATGCCACGTTCGGCGACTTCTGCACCGAGCTCGGCAAAGCTGCGCTGCACAACGACAAAGCGGCCGTCTTCGGCCGCTAGCGCTTGCCCGGTGGCAATCGCTTGAGGGTCTTTGTCGAACCCGAGGAGCTTACCGTCCGGACCCAGCTGGCTGAGGATCAGCCGACTGTGCCCGCCCCTGCCGAAGGTGCCATCCAAATAGCAGCCATCCGCGCGTACGGCGAGAGCCTCAACGGCTTCGTCAAGCAGTACGGTGATGTGGTTAAAGCCGCTATCAATAGTCACAGGATCAAATCACGCAGTTCATCAGGCATGGCGCCCGGTTGTTGAATAGCAGCCAGGTCAGCTGCAGAAACAGCATCCCAGGCATCTTCGTCCCACAATTGGAACTTGTTCAGTTGGCCTACCAGCATCGCGCGCTTGTCCAATTTGGCGTATTCGCGCAGACGCGGTGGAACCAGGAAACGACCACTGCCATCGAGTTCGAGGTCGACGGCATTACCAATCAGCAAGCGTTGCAGGCGGCGGTTCTCTTCACGCAGTGAAGGCAGTGCACGCAACTTGGTTTCAATCAGCTCCCACTCATCGAGCGGGTACACACATAAACAGGGATCAACGGCATCGATGGTGATGATTAATTGCCCGGAACTTCGCGAAATGAGCTCGTCACGATACCGGCTCGGCATGGCGAGACGGCCTTTTGCATCGAGACTGATAGCGTTAGCTCCGCGAAACACAGATGCGTTTCTCCAAATTTTAGCGTTTTACGTTCAAAAAACCCACTTTGTGCCACTTTCCGCCACTTGCGCACACTATAGGAATGCGCCCACCACACCGTCAAGGCGCGGATTCAAGGAAAAGCCTTACAGAACGGAGATTTAGGAAGGTAAAAGGAGGAGAAACGAGAGTTTGACGGCGATTTTGACTCAACAACACCAAATAGCTCAAAGAGCTAAGGCTTAAAGTTAAAGTAATTTATTAAGAGTAAGATTTTTTCGGTATTACGAAGACGCATCTGCTGACGATTCAGCAGGGAGGGATTCTCGCGTTACTACCAGGTTCCTGCCCGAGATTCGGACAGAAGGAAAAAAGGTGGAGAGTCGATCTGTAAGCCGGGTTCTGTCTTGAACAGTCATTCGTCTACGATGGCCATCACTGGACATCTTTAGCAACCTACCCGGTCCCAGCGCGGGCCACGCCTTGGGACCCTATTTGGTCTTGCTCCAAGTGGGGTTTACCTAGCCACGAACTGTTGCCAGTCGTGCGGTGCGCTCTTACCGCACCTTTTCACCCTTACCGGTACCGAAGTACTTAGGCGGTTATTTTCTGTGGCACTTTCCGTAGGCTCACGCCTCCCAGGCATTACCTGGCACTTCGCCCTATGGAGCCCGGACTTTCCTCCCCCCTCTAATTTTCATAGAAGGCAGCGACTGTCCAATCGACTCTCCGCCGCGCAGGTTAACGGCACGGCGGCGTTAGAACAAGTATTAAAAGACACTAATGCCATCATGTTCAGACGGAGTGCAGGTTAGAACCCGGAACTATTCGCCCTTTTGTTTATCCAGCGCCACTTGATACAGGACGTTCTTGCGTACGCCGGTTATTTCCGCGGCCAATGCAGCGGCGCGCTTCAATGGCATCTCCTTGAGCAGCAGGTCAAGAATGCGCATTGCCTCGCTGCCCACGGCATCTTCGCTTTCCGGCGCCGACCAGCCGGCTACCAGCACCACGCACTCGCCGCGCTGCTGATTGCTGTCGCCCTCGACAAATTCGCGCAGTTCCTGCAGCGGCAAGCCCTTGAGGGTTTCGAAGGTCTTGGTGATTTCTCGCGCCAGCAGTGCCAGGCGATCGCCGCCGAACACCAGCTCCATATCTTGCAGGCACTCAAGGATGCGGTGCGGGGCTTCGTAGAAGATCAGCGTGCGTGGCTCTTCCTTTACCAGTTCCAGGCGCGCCCGGCGCCCGACGGCCTTGGCGGGCAGGAAGCCTTCGAAGATAAACCGGTCCGACGGCAAGCCAGCAGCAGACAATGCAGCAATCAGCGCGCACGCTCCTGGAACAGGCACTACATTGATACCAGCCGCCCGCGCCTGGCGAACCAGATGATAGCCAGGGTCGGAAATCAGCGGCGTACCCGCATCCGAGATCAACGCCACGTCATCACCCGCCAGCAAACGAGTGATAAAACGACTGCCTTCTTCACGCTCGTTGTGTTCGTGACAGGCGGCCAAGGGGGTCGGAATACCGAAATGCTGCATCAACCGCTGGGAGTGCCGAGTGTCTTCAGCCGCGATCAGTTTTACGTCGCGCAACACTTTCAGCGCACGCGCACTGATGTCGTCCAGGTTGCCAATGGGCGTCGCCACGACAAAAAGCGAGCCTGCAGTGGAATTCAAAGGACCTGGAGCAGTCAAAACGCACACCTCGATGGTTGGCAAAAGCCACATTGTAGCGCGTAGACGCCTTGAATATATGCCCTCGGGGCGGGTTCGATTTCAGCCGCCTATTGGGTCCTGCAACATTTACACGACCTAAATAGACGGTTTCACGCCAGTAACATCGCGCCCCGGCCAGTGCTTGGGTACAATTCCACGCTAATTTGATCGGTATCAGGAACACTTACATGATCGCTTGCCTGCGGCTGTTCTCTGCCCTCTGCCTCGCTGCCCTGTTGGCGGCTTGCGCCAGCTCGCCCTCGTCCAGCCTTGGCGACCTCCCCCGGACTCCGGATGCCAGCATCGAGCAACTGCTCGAACAGGCGACTTCGGCCAAGACTCCGGAAAAAGCCGCGCTGTTGCGCTTGAGTGCGGCTGACCTGGCGTTCCACCAAAACAATCCGGGACGCTCGGCGCAGATTCTTGCCCAGGTGCCACTGGACGTCCTGAAACCGGCGGCGCAGGTATTTGCTAGCACCCTGTCGGCTGAACTGGCGATGGCCCGCAACCAGCCCAAGGCAGCGTTGACGGCCTTGAATCACCCGAGCCTGCAAAGCCTCAAGGAACTGCCGCCTGAACAGCAGATCCGCACGGGCACCGTGCATGCCCGCGCCTATGAGGCCGACGGCCAGACCCTGGCCGCCGCCCGCGAGCGCGTCGCCATGGCCCCGCTGCTGACGGGCGATGCCTACAACAGCAATCACGAAGCCATCTGGGCACTGATTGCCGCCTTGCCTGCCGATCAGCTGCAAGCCAGCGGCAACCCGACGCTGGACGGCTGGATCAGCCTGGCCCAGGCAGTCAAGGGCGCCGGCACTCTGGAGCAACAGCAGGCGGCCATCGACACCTGGCGCGCCCAGAACCCTGGCCACCCGGCAGCCTCGCAATTGCCGCAGCCGCTGACCAAGCTCAAGGAGCTGGCCAGCCAGCCGCTGAACAAGATCGCCCTGCTGCTGCCGCAGGAAGGTCCGCTGGCCGGCGTTGCCAAGGCGCTGCGCGAAGGCTTCATGGCCGCGCACTACCAGGCTGAACAAGCCGGGCAGAAGCCGCCGGTGATCGAGTTCTACGACAGCTCGCGCCTGACCTCCATCGACGACTTCTACGCCAAGGCCCAGGCCTCCGGCGTGCAACTGGTGGTCGGCCCGTTGGAGAAACCGCTGGTCAAGCAACTCAGCGCACGCCCGCAATTGCCGATCACCACCCTGGCCCTGAACTACAGCGAAGCCGACCAGAACCCGGCGCAACTGTTCCAGTTTGGCCTGGCCGCTGAAGACGAAGCCCGTGAGGTGTCCCGTCGTGCTCGCGCCGATGGCCTGCACCGCGCCGCCGCCATGGTGCCGAAAGGCGAATGGGGCGAGCGCGTCTACAAGGCATTCCGTCAGGATTGGGAAGCCAATGGCGGCACCGTGGTGGGCGTCGAGTACGTTGACCAGCCGGTAGCCCTGGCCCAGCAGATTGCCGACCTGTTCCAGCTGCGCAAGAGCGAAGGCCGCGCCAAGAGCCTGCAAAGCACGGTAGGTTCGGATGTTTCCGCCCAGCCATCGCGCCGCCAGGACATCGAGTTCATCTTCCTGGCCGTGACTCCGCAACTGGCCCAGCAGATCAAGCCGACCCTGAACTTCCAATACGCTGGCGACGTGCCGGTGTATGCGACGTCCCACGTGTTCAGCGCCAGTGGCGACAAGAACCAGTACCTGGACATGACCAACGTGATGTTCTGCGAAACCCCTTGGCTGCTGAACACCACCGACCCGCTGCGCAACCAGGTCGCCGCCCAATGGCCGCAAGCCAACGGCAGCCTTGGCCGCCTGTACGCGATGGGTGTGGATGCCTACCGCCTGGCGCCGCGCCTGGGGCAGCTCAAGGCACTGCCGGACACTCGTGTCGACGGCCTGTCGGGCAACCTGGGCGTCAGCGCCAGCCAGCGTGTCGACCGCCAGATGCCATGGGCGAAGTTCGTCGGTGGCGAGATCCAGCGCCTGCCTGATACCCCGCGCTGATGCCCGAGCGGTCAAGCGCACAAAGCGGCAAGGACGCCGAACTTCAAGCTCTCGAGTACCTGCAACAACAAGGTCTGCGCCTCCTGGCGCAGAACTGGTTATGCAAACGCGGCGAGCTTGATCTGGTCATGCTTGACGGCGATACAGTAGTATTTGTCGAAGTCCGCTACAGAAAACACGCACAATGGGGTGGCGCGCTCGCCAGTATCGACGGGCGCAAGCGCCAGAAGTTGATACTCGCCGCGCAGTTTTTCCTGCTCAAGGAGCGTCGCTGGGCCGATCATCCCTGCCGTTTCGATGTGGTTGCCATAGAAAGCACTCCCCGGGGAACAGCCGATCTGAACTGGCTGCAAGATGCCTTTGACAGCTGATTCGCCGGACATCTACACCGCACACTTTTGCTCTTTGCTTTGCGGGCTGCACATTCCTGTGCCAAACAGCCGCGCTACTTAAGGTCACACAGATGGACATGCAATCCCGAATTCGCCAGCTTTTCCAGGCCAGTATCGATACCAAGCAACAGGCGATGGACGTACTTGCACCGCACATCGAGCAAGCCAGTCAGGTCATGGTCAACGCCTTGCTCAACGAAGGCAAAATGCTTTCGTGCGGCAACGGCGGTTCGGCCGGCGATGCCCAGCATTTCTCCTCCGAGCTGCTCAACCGCTTCGAGCGTGAGCGCCCGAGCCTGCCGGCCATCGCCCTGACCACCGACACCTCGACGATCACCTCGATCGCCAACGACTACAGCTACAACGAAATCTTCTCCAAACAGATCCGCGCCCTTGGCCAGCCGGGGGACGTCCTGCTGGCGATCTCCACCAGCGGTAACTCGGCGAATATTATTCAAGCGATCCAGGCCGCACATGATCGTGAAATGATTGTCGTAGCATTGACCGGACGCGACGGCGGCGGCATGGCCTCGCTGCTGTTACCCGAAGACGTGGAAATCCGCGTCCCGGCCAATGTCACCGCACGTATCCAGGAAGTCCACCTGCTGGCGATCCACTGCCTGTGCGATCTGATCGACAGCCAACTGTTCGGGAGTGAAGAATGACCGTTAAACGCCTTAGCCTATTGGCAATCACGCTGTGCCTAGGCATCAGCGGCTGCAGCTCGGTAATCGAAGCGAGCCGCGACACGCCCATCCAGGACGATAAAGGCACCCGCACTTTCGGCAGCAAAATCGATGACTCACTGATCGAGACCAAGGTTTCCGTCAACGTGTCCAAGGCCGCTCCAGACCTGGGCAACGGCGCGTCGCGCATCGTGGTCGTCAGCTTCAACGGCGTGGTGCTGCTCACCGGCCAAACCCCGCGCGCCGACTTGAAGGCCCAGGCTGAACAAGCTGCCGCCACTGTGCAGCGGGTCAAGAAGGTTCACAACGAACTGCAGGTGATGGACCCGATCACCCTGCTGGCAATCAGCAACGACGCCCTGCTGACCACCAAGATCAAGACCCAGATGCTGACCGACAGCGCCATTCCCGGCTCTCGGATCAAGATCGTCACCGACAACGGCATCGTCTACATGATGGGCCTGCTGACCCAGGCAGAAGCCACCCGCGCCGCCAACCTGGTACAAAGTGTGTCCGGCGTACAGAAGATCGTGAAGCTGTTCGAATACATCGACTGATTTATCGTCAGCCACAAAAAAGGGCGCCATGCATGGATTGCACGGCGCCCTTTTTATTGACTACAGGTTACTGGTACTGCTGGTACGGGTTGCCCTGGAACTGGTTGTTCTGCTGCGGCGCCTGTTGCTGCTGGGCGGCAGGCTGACCGTACTGCTGGCCCGGGATCGGGCCCAGGTTGACCTCCACACGACGGTTCTGGGCACGGCCATTGACATCGGCGTTGCTGGCGATCGGGTTATCCGGGCCGGCACCGCGGGCACTCAGGTTGGTCGGGCTGACACCTTGGGAGGTCAGGTAATTGGCCACGCTCTGCGCACGACGCTGGGACAGGTCCATGTTGAGCTGACGGCTGCCGGTGCTGTCGGTGTAGCCAACGATCTGGATGGTGTTCTGGTTGAACTGCTTCAGCGAGTTCGCCAGGTTGTTCAGCGGCGTGTAGAAGCTGCTGGAGATCGCATCCGAGTTGGTGGCGAAGGTGATGTTACCCGGCATGATCAGCTTGATCTGGTCGCCCTGGCGCTGCACTTCGACACCGGTGTTGGCCATGCTGGCGCGCAGTTTCTTTTCCTGCTGGTCGGCGTAGTAGCCGTAGCCCGCACCACCGATACCGGCGACGGCAGCGCCGATCAGCGCACCCTTGCCGCGGTTGTTGTGGTCGATGGCTGCACCCGCCAACGCACCAGCCAGGGCGCCCAGGCCACCATACTTGGCGGTATTGCTCACACCGGAAGAGCCACCACCCTGTGCCTGGCTGCCGTCATAAGGATTAGGTGAAGCGCAGCCCGACAACAGGGCTACGGCAGTAGCAACAACAAGCAGACGACGAGAAGTGAACATGAAGGAAGCTCCTACTTTTGCATTCGGTGATGCAGAGGACATTGGCATTGGACCTGTGCCGAGCTTGGAACACGACAAACGGTAAAAATTCCATCTCCACACAAGCCCGGCCACACTCAAACCCTAGCAGAGACTTCCTGAACGGTAATTGTCATTTTCTCTATATGTTTCGTCTGATAGTTGCCACTTGGTATCCGAAAAACTACCCACATTTTCCTTCACGCGCGGACAAACGGATTCTCACGCATTTCATCTCCCAGGCGCGTATCCGGACCGTGCCCTGTCACCACCACCGCCGCTTCATCCAGAGTGTAGAGCCGTTGCTTGATCGAGCGCACGATGGTCGCCTGGTCACCGCCCCACAAATCCGTACGGCCCACGCCCCGCCGAAACAGGGTGTCGCCGGCAATCAGCAACTTCGCATCGGCGAACCAGAAACTCATCGAGCCGGGTGTGTGTCCAGGTGTATGCAAGGCAACCCCGCAACCACAGGCCAGCTCTTCTTCATCCTCCAGCCAACGATCCGGCGACGGCACTGGCGTGTAAGGCACGCGGAACATCTGGCACTGCATTTCCAGGTTGTCCCACAGAAACTGGTCTTCCTTGTGCAGGTGCAGGGTAGCGCCGGTTTTTTCCTTCAACTGCCCGGAGGCCAGGAAGTGATCGAGATGGGCGTGGGTGTGAATAATGCTGACCACTTTCAGGCCCAGCGCATCGAGGCGCGCCAGGATCAGCTCATGGTTGCCGCCCGGGTCGACGACGATGGCTTTTTTGGTGACGGGGTCGCCGATGATCGTGCAGTTGCACTGCAACGGGCCTACCGGGAACGTTTCGCGGATCAGCGCGGGAGACTGAATATTCATGGGTATTCCTGCAAATTCAAAGGCACACTCTTTTGTACTGCATTCTGGCGCACAGTATGTTCGACCCTGCACCCGATCCGAAAGCGCTCGCGAGCGCACGGCTGTCAAACCCGGCAACTGCTAAGCTACTCTGGCGCCAGTCATACAACGCGCAACGTATAGCGCATGGAGTGGGACTTATGGCGACCCTCAGCCCATTGATCATCTGCGAACACTGCGATTGCGTGTACAAAAAAGTCACGCTCGCCAAACATCAGAAGACCCTTTGCACCCGCTGCGCAGGCGTACTCCAGCGTTATAACGGGCTGTCGGTGGAACAACGCCTGGCCCTGACCCTGACCGCCACCGTGCTGTGGATTTTCGCCAACTTCTACCCGGTGATGAGCATCAGCCTGCAAGGCCTGAAAAGCAGCGCCACGTTATGGGATTCGGTGGTCGCACTGGCCCAGGGCCCGATCACCTTCATCGCGCTGGTGGCGGCGATTTCCATCATCATCGCGCCGGTGTTCCAGTTGCTGCTGTTGATCTGGGTGCTGGGCTTTGCGATGAAGGGCAAACGCTCGCCGGCGTTCAAGCTGTGCATGCGCTGGCTCGAAGCGCTTCGGCCCTGGAGCATGCTCGAAGTCTGCCTGCTGGGCGCCATGGTGGCGGTGTTCAAACTCGCCGGCATGCTGGATGTATTGCCCGGCACCGGCCTGTTTGCCCTGGCCGCCCTCAGCCTGTTGCTGATCCGCATTGCGGGGCGTGATATTCGCGACCTGTGGGACATTTTATGAGCCGTCCACCGACCGCCAGCGAGCTGAACCTGTGCCTGTGCCACAGCTGCGGCCAGGCTTGCGACGTCAGCACCGCGCCCGACGAATGCGAGCGTTGCGGCGCGCCGCTGCACCGGCGCAAGGTCCATTCGCTGACCCGTACCTGGGCCTATATGCTGACGGCGCTGGCGTTTTACGTGCCCGCCAACTTACTGCCGGTGATGAACACCTCGATGCTCGGCTCGGGCGCCGACAGCACCATCATGAGCGGCGTGCTGGAGTTCTGGCAGCACGGCGCCTGGGACATCGCCCTGATCATTTTCATCGCCAGCATCGCGGTGCCGGGTATCAAGTTCGTCGCATTGACGTTGCTGCTGGTCACCGTGCAGCGCAATAACCAGTGGGCGCGCAAGGAGCGCTCGAAGCTGTTTCGCTTCGTCGAAGTGATTGGCTACTGGTCGATGCTGGATGTGATCGTGGTGGCCTTGGTGGCCGCCCTGGTGCGGTTCCAGGCCCTGGGCACCATCGAGCCGCGCCTGGGCATTCTGTTCTTTGGCCTGGTGGTGGTCTTCACCATGCTCTCGGCAATGAGTTTCGACCCGCGCCTGATCTGGGAAAACCCACACAACGAGGAGATGCCGGATGGCGTCGCAAACCACTGACAAACCGCAGCCTGCGGGCTCGCCTGCGATCAAGACGCGGCGCTTCAGCGTCTCGCTGGTGTGGATCGTGCCGATTGTCGCGGTGCTGGTGGGCATTTCGCTGGTGGTGCACAGCATCCTTCAGCAGGGGCCGAGCATTACCATTACCTTCAAGACCGGCAGCGGCCTGACCGCCAACAAGACCGACGTGAAATACCGCAACGTGGTGATCGGCCAGGTGACTGATGTGGAGTTGAGCGACGATCAGAAAAGCGTCAACGCCACGATCAAACTGTCCAAGCAGGCTGAAAGTTTCACCCGTGAAGACTCGCAGTTCTGGGTGGTGCGCCCACGTATCGGCGCCGGTGGCGTTTCCGGTATCGACACGCTGCTCTCCGGGGATTACATCGGCGCCGATATCGGCCAGTCCGATACCCGCGCCAACCGGTTCACCGGCCTGGAAAACCCGCCGCCCATTACCTATGGCGAACCGGGCAAGCGCTTCACGCTGCACACCCAGGATCTGGGTTCGCTGGATATCGGCTCCCCCGTGTACTACCGCAAGATTCCCGTTGGCCAGGTGGTGGCCTACGCCCTGGACGCTGACGGCAAGGGCGTGAACATCGACGTGTTCGTGCATGCACCCAATGACGCCTACGTCACCGAGAACACCCGGTTCTGGAACGCCAGCGGGATTGATGTGAGTGTCGGCGCCAACGGGTTTGCGCTGAAAACCGAATCCTTGTCGTCCATGCTGGTGGGCGGCATCGCCTTCCTCGCCCCGCCCTACAGCCCAAACGACAAGCCGGCCGACGAAGAACACTCCTACGAACTGTTCGCCGACCAGCAAACCGCGCTGGCCCCGCCCAATGGCAAGGCGCAATACCTGAACCTGCGGTTCGACCAGGCCTTGCGCGGGCTTACGGTGGGTGCGCCAGTGGAGTTCCTGGGTATCGAATTCGGCAAAGTGGTGTCGATCAACCTGGATTTCGACGAGAAAAAACGCAGCTTCCCGGTCAACGTCGGCATCGTGATCTACCCGCAGCGCCTCGGCGAAGCCAACACCAAAATGCTCACGGTCTTGAAGCATGACCCCAACGACGAAGCCGGCGGTGTGCGCCTGATAGGCAGCTTCATCGAACACGGCCTGCGCGCCCAGGCCCGCAGCGGCAACCTGCTCACTGGCCAGCTGTATATCGCCCTGGACTTCTTCCCCAAGGCCGACAAAGTCGTGTTTGACCCGAACCTGCGCCCCGTCAGTATTCCGACCATCCCCGGCAACCTGGAACAACTGCAGGAAAAACTCGAAGGCATCGTCAACAAGATCAACCAGCTGCCGATCGAGCGAATTGCCGGCAACCTCGACGGCAGCCTGGTGGAACTGCGCAAGGGTCTCGGCCAGTTCAACGCCAAGACACTGCCGGGGGTGCAAAACACGCTGGCCGACGTGAGTAAAACCCTGCAATCCGCCAGTTCGACCCTGGCCGAGGATTCGCCGCAACGGGAACAGTTGACCCAGACCCTGGACGAACTGAGCCGCATGTCGCGCTCCCTGCGAGAGCTGTCGGACTACCTGGCACGCCATCCCGAATCGCTGATTCGCGGTCGCCCCGACAACGCCGCGCCCTCCGACCTGCAAGGGCCACCGCGCAAATGACCACAGGAGCAACCACCATGGCTTTGCCGCTGAAGATCACGCTGCTCACCGGGTTGCTGCTGCTGACGGCGTGCCGCAGTGAGCCCATTCAATTTCATACCCTGACGCCGGTGCAGCGCAGCAATGCGTCATTGGCCGCGGGGGGCGAGATCCGGATTGAAAGCATCACGGTCCCGCCACAGGTCGACCGGCCACAGATTGTCATCCGCCAGGGTGACAGCGGCGTGGCCATTCTCGAGACGCAATGGTGGGCTGCCAGCCTGGTGGATGAGTTGCGCAGCGCGCTGGTGGATCAACTCGCCAGCAGCCGGAAAAACCTGGCGGTGCGCATTGAGGTCCAGCGCTTTGACTCGATCCCCGGGCAGTACGCCCTGCTCGACGTCAAATGGCGGCTTCGCCAGACGGGCACGGACGAACGCACGCCGCTGACGTGTCGCACGGTGGTGCAGTCGCCATCCGGCCCGACCATTGACGACCTGGTGATCGCGCAGCAAAACAACGTCAAGCGGTTTGCCGCGCTGCTCAGCCAGGCCGCCGACAAGTCATCGAGTGAGTGCCCCGCCGTGCGGTAAACATTGATCCAGGGGATCGAGCCATGCGCACATTCTGGAAGTGGTATCAGCAACTGCTGGAGAATGACTTCAGCACCCAGGTCTTCGACAATGTGAAGAACCTGCTGGTATGCGCGCTGTTGTTTGCTGCGGGCACCAACGCACTGGCCGGGAAACATGAGCTGTTCCTCGGCATCCTGGCGTCAAGCGTGGCCGGGTGGGGCTTGATCGTGGTCTCAAGCTTGCTGATGGTGCTGAATGTGAGCGATGGCATCCGCCGGCTCGCCAAGCTGCGTTATCACCTGGTCCTTCAGCTGCTGCTTATCCTGATCTATGTGCTGGTGGCAGCCCGCGTGGTGGAAATCGTCTGGGGCTTTCGATCCCATTGATCCAGGTTTCTACCCCAGCAATCCCATCTCCTGCGCCCGCGCCACCGCCTGTGTGCGCCGCTCCACCCCGAGCTTGCTGTTGATATGGCTGGCGTGGGTTTTCACGGTGTGCAGGGAGATAAACAGCTGATTGCTGATCTCCTGGTTTGAACAACCCTGTGCGATCAGGTGCAGCACCGCCAGTTCACGGGCGCTCAGGGTCTCCAGTGTGTGTGGGGTTTCAACTACTGCAACATCCGGCAAGAGTGCCAGCAGGCCCTGGTTCATCAGTCCATGGGGATCCCGAGACAGCTGCTCCCGCGTCCACTCGGGATAGCGTTCCAACAGGCGCTGGAAAGGTTGCATCGCGCCACCGGCAGCCGCTTCAAGCGCGCGGGCAAACACCGGGCGGGCCTGGGCTTCCTGGCCACCGTCCAGCAGTAACAGTGCCTGCTGGGTCAGCGCCATCAGGCTGATCATCTGCCGGCCGCTGTTATGGGCCTGGCGTGCCAGTTCATCGAGCCGTTGCAGTGAAGCCGCCGGCTGATGACGGATGGCGTCGAGTGCCGCCTGTTGCAACTCGATATGTTGCGGCAGGTGCGGGTGGAACTCCGGTGCGGCAGCGGCCTGTTCACCGTTGTAGGTTTGCCCCAGCCGCGTCAGCCAGGCATCGGCCAGGTCGGTGCGCCCCTGAGCCAGCCAAAGCTCGCATTTGACCAGGGTGATCATCGCCAGATAGAAAATCGGCGGCACGTCCCAGATATGCATCAAGCGCTCGGCCTCGGCCAATTCGGCAAAGGCCACGGAGAAGTCGCCACGGCGACCTTCGAAGCTGGCGATCACACAGTGGCCGATCAACACGCTGATATCCCGACAGGCTCGCGCCTCCGTCAATCCGGCACGCAGCCGAGCGAGCCCGGCTTCAGGCTGGCAGCGCATCAGCAGCAAATAGCCTTCGTACAACGCCAGGCGCGCGCGCACTGCGTACAGCCGTTGCGGCGCCAGGCCTTGCAAACGTTGCAGGCCCTGGCGCACTTCATCCAGTGACCGCAGGATCTCGCCACGGGCCTGCAGTACACGCGCTCGGTCGTAATGGGCCAGCGCTTCAAACAATGGATTGCCGACCCGCTGCGCCAACTCCAGGGATTCGCGGTTCAGGCCGCGGGCGCGCCACAGGTCGGCGTCGACAATGGCCAGGTTGGACAGGGTCGACAGGCACATCAACCGCTGGCCATAGCGTTTGTGCGGCAGGCTTTCCAGAGCCTCGCTGCAATACGACTGGGTCAGCTCACGATCACCACGGCCCCGGGCAATAATCCCGCTGAGGGCCAGCCATTGCGCCAGCATCGACTTTTGCGCGGTGGCCGACGGGGCCGGTAAAAAACGGCTGAGGTGGCTGGCCAGTTCCTGCGCCGCATCCAGCTGGCAGGCCAGGCCCAACGCCCAGCTGTAGAGCACGATCAGGCGTGGCGTACTCATCAGCAAACTGTCGGGCAAGTCCATTTTCCAGCGCAGCAGCATGCCGACATTCTGCTCCGCCAGCAGTTGCTCTTCGGACAGGTTCTGCACCAGGTTTGCCGCCACATCCAGGTGACCCGCACGCAGCGCCTGCTCCACTGCCTCGTCGATCAAGCCCTGGGCATTGAACCAGCGGCAGGCCCGCAGGTGCAGGCTGGCTGCCGGCAACACGGCATTGCTCGCGCGCCGGGTGCGCAGCAGGTCGGAAAACAGATGGTGATAACGGTACCAATGGCCCTGCTCGTCCAGCGGCACCAGGAATACCTGGTGGGCTTGCAGGTAGCGCAGGATTTCCGTGCTGTCGTGGGCCTCGCGCACGGCGTCGCACAGCTCGCTGCAAAAGCGCTCCTGGGACGCGGTGTCGTAGAGGAACGCCTGGACTTCCGAGGGCAGGCAGTCGATGACTTCTTCGAGCAGGTAATCGCGGATCAGCCCTTCCCCGCCGTGCAAACCCTGGGGCAGCGTACCTTCGCTGCCGGCCTCGGAAGCCGCCAGCAGCCAGAAACGCAGGCCGGCCACCCAGCCTTCGCTGCGCCGGATCAGGTTATCCAGGGCTTCACCACGCAATGAACTGCTGTGGCGATCCAGCAGCGCCAGGGATTCGCCGTGAGTCAGGCGCAGGTCCTGCTCGTGCAGTTCCAGCAAATGCCGGGACAGGCGCAGGCGGGCCAGGTGCCAGTCGGGACGCTGGCGGCTGGTGACCAGCACCAGCAGGCCGTCGGGCAGATGATTGAGGAAAAATTGCAGGCAGCGGTCGAGTACCGGGCCCTGGGCCAGATGGTAGTCATCCAGCACCAGCAACAGCGGCGCCTGGGTCGACAGGTGCACCGTCAGCTCATCCAGCAGGCCGTCGAGCCATTCTTCAAAGGCGAAGGGTTGGTGACGCTGGCGCATTTTCAGCAGGCCCAGGGATTGGGCGCCCAACTGCGGGAAGTATTGCTGCAAGCCGTCGAGCAGGCGTTCAAGGAAACGTCCCGGGTCATTATCGCGAGGACTGAGCCCCAGCCACAGGCTTTGCCAGTGGGCCGGCAGGCTCTGGCAGAACTCCACCGCCAGCGAACTCTTGCCGAACCCGGCCGGGGCGCTGACCAGCAACAGACGCCCGGCCAACCCTTCACTCAGCCGTTCGCACAGGCGCGGTCGCAACACATAGCCGTCAGGCAGTGGGGGTCGATAGAAGCGCCCTTCCAGGGTCGGAATCACCGCGCTGGCAGGCCCTTGAATTCGGGACAGATCAGTCATCGCCGGGCTCTTGTAGAAGGCTGTTGTCGGCATTGCAGATGTCCGCAGACTAGCGGTAAAAGCGGCAGCTTTGTAGATCTTTGCAACATTTGTCTGAAAAAGACTACAACAAAAAATATCCGGACTTCTTCTGGAACGACCCACACTCTGTGGCGAGGGAGCTTGCTCCCGCTAGAGTGCGCAGCGCTCCCGTTTTTGGGGCTGCTACGCATCCCTGCGGGAGCAAGCTCCCTCGCCACCGTGGTCGCGCAAAAAAAAGCCCCGAACCAGTCGGGGCTTCTTCGAGGATGCGGCCTCGTTTACAGCAAGTTAGCGAACACCATCCTGGCGCAGAGCCGCCGGGGTGAAGTCGCTGGTGGTGGCGGTGAAACCGAAGTCATAGGCCTGTTTCTCTTCGTTCTTCATGCCCAGTGCCAGGTAGCGGCCGGACTGCAGGTCGTAGAGGGTTTCGAGGGCGTACCACGGCACTTGCTTGTCGTAGTAGTTCTCGGCATGGGCTTCCGCCACGCGCCACAGCTGGCCACGACCGTCGTAGTGGTCGATGACCGCGGCTTGCCAAGTGTCTTCGTCGATGAAGAAGTCACGCTTGGCGTAGATATGGCGCTGGCCTTCCTTCAGGGTTGCAACCACATGCCACACGCGGCGCAGCTCGTAGCGCGCCAGGTCCTGGTTGATGTGGCCGGCCTTGATGATGTCGACATACTTGAGCTTCGGATCGTCGAGTTTGTAGCTGTTTTCGGCGATGTACAGTTCCTTCTTGCCTTCCAGTTTCCAGTCGTAGCGGTCCGGTGCACCGTTGAACATGTCGAGGTTGTCGGAGGTACGCAGGCCGTCGGCGGCGGTACCCGGGCCGTCATACGACACTTGCGGTGCCCGGCGCACACGACGCTGGCCGGCGTTGTAGACCCACGCCGAACGCGGCTCTTTCACCTGGTCGAGGGTTTCGTGCACCAGCAGCACACCACCGGCCAGACGTGCCGGCGCAGTCACTTGCTGCTTGAAGTAGAACAGGATGTTGCCCGGGTTTTTCGGGTCGTAGTCCTTCATCTTGTCGCGGAACACGAACTGATCACGGAAATACACCAGGCTGAACGAGCCGTTGGTTTGCGGCGTGGCCTGGGTCACCAGGCGGGTCACGCTGCCGCCGCGATAGCGGGTGATGTGGTTCCAGATCACTTCAACGCCGCTTTTCGGAATCGGGAACGGTACGGCGGTTTCAAAGTTTTCCAGGCCGTTGCCGCCGGACACCAGGTTGGTGCTGGTGGCGTTTTTCTTGATGGCGGCGAACACATCAGCTGGCACCGTGGCGCCGCGATGGGTCGGGTAGACCGGCATCTTGAAGGTGTCGGGGTAGCGCTTGAACATCGCGTACTGCCCCGGCGCCAGCTTGTCCTTGTACTGCTCGACGTTCTGCGCGGTGATGGTGAATTGCGGTTGTTCGTTGGCGTATGGGTTGGCGAGGAAGCCACGGGCATCCACGGCACCGGCGTTGGTTGGCAGCGGCGACCATTTAGGGATGGTGCCGGCCGCGTTACCGGCCATTTCAGCGCCCATCGGGGTCAGGGTCGTGCCGAGCTTGGCGGCTTCATCCGCCGAGACCGCCGCCATGACGCTACCCGCCATGATCGACAGCCCCAGCACACCCACCTGCAACAGATTTTTAGTTATTTTCATGTTCTGGTTCTTCCTTAAAACATACTGCTTAAAGAGAGTGTGCTTAGAAGTTCACGCCAGCGCTCAAGGCGATAAAGTCACGGTCATCCACCGTGGTGAATTTGCCGCCAAAGAAGTTGGTGTAGTTGAGGCTGACGGTGTAGGTGTTCTGGTACTCGGCATCGACACCCAGGCTGACGGCCTTGCGCCCCTCTTCAAAGTTGCCGCCAGGACCTGGCGAGTAGCCTTTGACGTCATGAGACCACGCCACGTTGGGCTTGAGGTTTACACCGGCGAAGACGTCCGGGTACTCCCAGATGGCACGAGCGCGATAGCCCCAGGAGGTGGCCGTGGTGTAGCCGTCGTTGTTGCAGTTGGTGTTCAGGCCAGCGGCGTTCGGCAGACCGGCGCCGTTGGCCGTCGAGTTGTTAAGGGCGTTACAGAACCCGCCTGGCAGCGTGCCAGGACCGAAGACCGGATCTCGGCCATAACGTGCGTCGGATTTGCTTTCCAGGCCACCGACGTGGGTCACGCCAATTTCACCGACCGTGGTCAAACGACTGGCGCCCATGACCTGATCAAAGAAGTGCGTAAAGGTGGTCTGGAACTGCGTCACTTCTTTGCGATTGTAGCCATGCAGATCCTGCCCTGGCGTGCCCTTCAGCACCGAGGCATTCCCGTAGCCCGGAATCGGCGTGACACCCGCATAAAGAATGTCGGTGGTGCTGAGCTGTACTGGGGCATTTGGCCGATAGCTCAACTCACCGCTCCAGGCAGTACCGGTAGGCAGCGTGGTGGAGAAGCTCAAGCCGTACAGGCGGATGTCTTCAGGGTACTCAATGAAGTAGTTGGAACTGCCCGCAACAATCAGCGGCCGCAGCGCACCCAGCGGCCCCAAAGGCCGGGTATAGGCCGATGCTGGCGCACCTTGGGCGCTGAAGATCGGCGCACGGCTGTGGTAGTTCATGAAGTAGGCGCCGAATTCGGTATCCAGCGGCTCGAAGTTGTAGTGCATCGCCACGCCGAACTGGCCGCTGTCGCGGGCGTCACGGTCCGGCCCACGGCGCACCAGCACACCTTCGTTGTTCACATCCACGCCCAGGGCGTTGAGGGTAGGCAGTGCAGCGCCTGGAATGGTCGAGCGCTTGTTCAGCACCCGCAGGTTGTTGTTACAACCATCGGAAACCACATCCGGCTGCGAGAAGAACGTCCCGCAGTTGTCGGTCACCGTCTGGTCCCACTCCAACTGATAGAACGCTTCTGCCGACAAGTTATCGGTCAGCGTCTGCGACACATAGAACATGTTGACCGGGATCAGGCCTTCCTTGATCTCGGCCCCGGGACGACGGAATGCGGACACGTCGATCGGGTTGATGGAGTTGATACCGCCACCAATAAAGGTACTTTCACCCCAACTCACCACCTGCTTGCCGAACCGCACGTTACCTGGCAGATCAGCAATGGTGTAGTTGTGATAGATGAATGCATCGAGAATCTGCCCGCCAGAAGACTTGGCGCCCTCTTTGCGGTTGTTGTTGCTGACATTCTTGAAGTCCAGGTCTTCGTTTTGCAGCGCGAAGTCATACCAGTACTTGCCCCGGACAAACACGCCGGTGTCGCCGTATTTCAACTCAAGGTCATGAATGCCTTTGAAGATCTTCGAGAAGGAATCACCTTTGTCGAAGTTCAGGTGACCGTCATCCGAGGTTTGCGACAACCCCCTGCCACCGTTGTTGGCACCGATCAGGTCTTTATTGCGACCCGCCGTCGACCAACTGGCCCCGACCGACAGGGACGAGTCAAAGCTGCCTTCGATTTCACCGATGTTGAAACTGACGCCGAATGCAGGCCCGGCGAGCGTAGAGGCGAGGCTGACGGCCAAAGGCAGTTTTGCCCGGCGCCAGAACTGGTGTGCTGAGATCATCGACGCTACTCCATGTGCATTATTGTTATGGCAGTGAGTCGTTTCTAAGGGCTTGTAACGGCCGGAATACAACGATTCCAATGCCGGGCGAACAGATGAACCCGCCAGGTTCACAGCACCGCACCTTGAAAAACTCTGGGATGAACTATAGCCAGCAGGGGGTACCGCTTGATCCCTCTAAAGTGTGATTTGCATCACCAACCCGTCTGCCACAGTCCTTTTCGCCATGCTGACGAAGGTCAGCGACGGAAGGATGGCTGAAAATTGGCAAATCACAAGTGAAGGCTTGGACTAGAGCGCTGCCGTGCCCGCGAGGGCACGGCAAGCAGCGTCAGAGGGTGGAGAGGAAGGTGCTGTTGTTGGCCTGCCATTCGATGATGTCGATACGGATACGTTTTTTGTCGAGCTTGCCGACACTGGTCTTGGGAATTTCCGTAACAACGGCGATTTGGCTTGGAATCGCCCACTTGCTCAGGTGGCCCAATTCCACAAACGGCTTGAGATGTTCCTTCAGCTCTTTGGCCCCTATCACATGGCCATCACGCACCACCAGCAACGCAAACGGGCGCTCGCCCCACTGCGGGTCGGCAATCCCCACCACCGCTACTTCGCGTACCGCCGGGTGACGGCTGACCAGGTCCTCAAGGGCCAGCGAGGAGATCCACTCGCCGCCGGTCTTGATCACGTCCTTGATGCGGTCGCGAATATCGATCACGCCGAAGGCATCGAGGGTGGCCACATCGCCGGTGTGCATCCAGCCGCCGGCCCACAACTCGGCGCCCTTCTGCGGCTCGTTGAAATAGCCTTCGCTGAGCCATGGCGCGCGCAGCACCAGCTCGCCCTGGGATTCACCGTCGGCGGGCAGGAAGTTGCCCTCGCCATCGATGATCGCCGCTTCCACCAATGGGCCGGGCACGCCGGCCTTGATGCGGTAGGTGGTGCGTTCGTCTTCGGTGCCGGCCATCAGTTCTTCATTGAGATGGGCGCAGGACACCAGCGGCCCGGTCTCGGACATGCCGTACGCCGCCGTCAGCTGAATCCCGCGGGCCTTGGAGGCTTCATACAGCGAACGATTGAGGGCGCTGCCGCCGATGACGATTTTCCATCCGCCGAAATCCACGCCCTGGCCGGCCTTGGCGTTGAGCACCATCTGCAGGATGGTCGGCACACAATGGGAGAAGGTGACCTTCTCCTTGCGCCACAGCTCCACCAGGTATTCGGGGTCGTAGCGGCCTGGATAAACCTGCTTCAGGCCGAGCATGGTCGCCACATACGGCAGGCCCCAGGCGTGCACGTGGAACATCGGAGTGATCGGCATGTAGACGTCGTTGGTGCCCAACAGACGCACGCTGTCGACGCTGCCCATGATGGTCGCCACGCCCATGGTGTGCAGCACCAGTTGGCGGTGGGTGAAGTACACGCCCTTGGGATTGCCCGTGGTGCCGGTGGTGTAGAAGGTGGTGGCGACGGAGTTTTCGTCGAAATCCTCGAAGTCGTAGCGGGGGCTCGCCGCCGCCAGCAACGTTTCGTACTCACCCACCAGGTTGGGCAGCTCGGCGGTTTTGTCCGCGCCGTCGGTGAGCAGCAGGGTTTTGTCGACGGTGGTGAGGTGGCCGGCGATGGCCTGGTAGAGCCCGACGAACTCGCTGTTGACCAGCACAAAGCGGTCCTCGGCGTGGTTCATGGTGTACAGAATCTGTTCCGGGGACAGGCGCACGTTGATGGTGTGGATTACCGCACCAATCATCGGAATGGCAAACATGCATTCCAGGTAGCGGTGGCTGTCCCAGTCCATCACGGCCACGGTATCACCGGCCTTGACCCCGGCCTCGGTCAGCACATTGGCCAGGCGGGCGACGCGCTCGATCAGGGTCGGATAGGTGTAGCGCAACTGGTCGCGGTAGACGATTTCCCGGGTCTTCTCGTAGCGTGTCCCGGACATCAACAGGCGTTTGATCAACAGCGGGTATTGGTAGGCGCCTTCGGCGGGCGGGATAACACGAGTCTGCAACATACGAATCCCTTATCTGACTGCACGGTCTTGGCTGAAACATCTGCACTTTAGAGCGCTTATGTTTCAGCCAAATCAGCCAAAGGAATGATTTGCAGAACCCAATGAATGCTAGCTTTGAGCCAGCATCCGGCTTATTTCATGCTGGTAAAGGCCAGCTTCACACCGATGGCAATCAGCACCGCGCCCATGGTGCGGTCGAACCAGTGGCCCATGCGTGCAAAACCGGCGCGTACGCGTTGCTGGCTGAACAGCATGGCCACCAGGCAAAACCAGATCGCGGTCGCCACGGCCAGGTACACGCCGTAACCGGCCTGGACCGCCAACGGCGTGTGGGGATTGATCACCACGGTGAACAGCGACAGGAAGAACAGCGTGGCCTTGGGGTTCAAGCCGTTGGTGACAAACCCTGAGGTAAACGCACCACGGGCAGTGCGCTCGCCCGCTTCCAGGTGCAGGTCTTCTTCACTGGCAGGCTTGGCCGGCTGGGCGCGCAGGGCCTTGAAGCCGATGTACAGCAGGTAGGCCGCCGCCGCCCATTTCAGCGCATTGAACAGCACGATGGACTGGGACACGATCAAGCCGATGCCCAGCAGCGAATACCCCACGTGCAGGAAAATCGCCGAACCGACGCCCAACGCCGTCCAGGTGCCGGCCCGTCGGCCATGGGTCACGCTTTCACGTACCACCACGGCGAAATCCGGGCCAGGGCTGGCCACCGCCAACAGGTGAATCAGTGCCACGGTCAAGAACTCGGTGAGGTACATGCACACTCCAGGAAGTAACTGATTATTTCATCTGATAGGCTCGGCAGATTACGCCTTCGAATCCCGCCGCAAAAGGTACAGTTGATGACGAACAATCGCCGCGCCGTCTTCCTTGATCACCCTTCCCTGGACCTCGGGGACCTGGACCTCAGCGGGTTGCAGGCACTCTTCAGCGAACTGAGCCTGCACCAGCAGACCACACCCGAAAACATTATCGAACGCCTGCAAGGCGCGCAGGTGGCGATCAGCAACAAGATCGCGCTGAATGCCGAGACCCTGGCGGCCTGTCCCGAGCTGAAGCTGATCCTGGTGACCGCCACCGGCACCAACAACGTCGACCTCGCTGCCGCCCGCGCCCACGGCGTTACCGTGAGCAATTGCCAGGGTTACGGCACGCCATCGGTGGCGCAGCATACGATCATGCTGCTGCTGAACCTGGCGACGCGCCTGAACGACTATCAACGGGATGTGCAGGCGGGGCACTGGCAACAAGCCAAGCAGTTCTGCCTGCTGGACTACCCGATCGTCGAACTGGAAGGCAAAACCCTCGGGCTGCTGGGCCATGGTGAATTGGGCGGTGCCGTTGCGCGCCTGGCTGAAGCCTTTGGCATGCGCGTGATCCTGGGTGCGATTCCAGGCCGCCCGGCCCGCGCCGATCGCGTGCCGCTGGATGAGTTGCTGGCGCAGGTCGACGCGCTGACCCTGCACTGCCCGCTCAACGAACACACCCGCGACTTTATCGGTGCCCGCGAACTCGCCTTGCTCAAGCCCGGCGCGTTTATCGTCAACACCGCCCGTGGTGGCTTGATCAACGAACAGGCCCTGGCCGATGCCTTGCGCAGTGGGCACCTGGGCGGCGCGGCGACCGATGTATTGAGCGTGGAACCGCCGGTGAACGGCAACCCGTTGCTGGCCGGCGACATCCCGCGCTTGATCGTCACCCCGCACAACGCCTGGGGCAGCCGCGAAGCCCGGCAGCGGATCGTCGGCCAATTGATCGAAAACGCTCAGGGCTTTTTCAGCGGCGCCCCGCTGCGTGTCGTCAGTTGATAAACTGCGCCCCTTTTCAAGGAGCAGACCATGGATCCGCGCAGTGAAGTACTGCTTCGCCAGGCCGAACTTTTTCAAGGCGACGTGCTGCTGGTGGGCTTGCCCGCCGACGACCTGCTGGGCCGCCTGCCCAATGCCCATGGCTGGAGCTGGCACGCCGGCGACCAGGCCGCACTGGACGCACGTTTTGCCGAGCGCAGCCAGTTCGGTGTGAAGGTGCCCGAGCGTTCGTTCGAGACCGCGGTGGTGTTCCTGCCCAAGTCCAAGGACCTCACCGACTACCTGCTCAATGCCGTGGCGGCGCGTTTGCCCGGCAAGGAGTTGTACCTGGTGGGGGAGAAGAAAGGCGGCATCGAAAGCGCGGCCAAGCAACTGAATCCGTTCGGCAAGCCGCGCAAGCTCGACAACGCGCGGCACTGCCAGTTGTGGCTGGTGACGGTGGCCAACGCCCCCGAGCCGGTAGAACTGGAGAGCCTGGCGCAGGTGTTCGAGGTGCCGCTGGCTGAGGGCCCGCTCAAGGTGTTGAGCCTGCCGGGCGTGTTCAGCCACGGTCGGCTGGATCGCGGTACCGCATTGCTGCTGGAGCATCTGGACAAGTTGCCGAGCGGTCACTTGCTGGATTTCGGTTGTGGCGCGGGTGTGCTCGGGGCAGCGGTCAAGCGTCGCTACCCGCATAACACGGTGACAATGCTCGACGTGGATGCCTTTGCCGCTGCCAGCAGTCGCCTGACATTGGCGGCCAATGGCCTGGAAGCCGAGGTGTTGACCGGTGATGGCATCGACGCTGCTCCGATGAATCTGAACGCGATTCTGAGCAACCCGCCGTTCCACGTCGGGGTGCACACCGATTATTTCGCCACCGAGAACCTGCTGCGAAAAGCGGCCAAACATCTGGCAAAAGGCGGCGAACTTCGCTTGGTCGCGAACAGCTTCCTGAAGTATCAGCCGCTGATCGAAGAGCATCTTGGGGTGTGCGCAATCAAGGCAGAAGGCCAGGGTTTTCGCATTTACCGTGCCAAGCGCGGCTGAGATCTTTTTCCAAAAGAAGGCTTGCCGAATGGATTTTGCCTAGGCAGAATCCGCTCCGTCCTAGGGGAGTAGTCTCCCACGAGCGCCACGCTCGTCCGGCATACGTCAACATACTTGGTCAACAGGCCATGGCGTATGCGACCCAGGAGTCCGCACAGACGGACCGGGGTTTGACAAGACCTATGACACGAACACCTTACCCGGGGCGGGAAGGCTGTACGTGTCATAGCCGTGTCGACCCGCCCCTGGAACTTACCTGATGCTGGATTCTCTGCTCGTCCCTACTGCAATCGTTGCCTTGGCCGAAATTGGCGACAAGACGCAACTGCTCGCACTCATTCTCGCTGCACGCTTTCGCAAACCCTGGCCGATCATCGCCGGCATCGTTGCCGCGACCCTGGCCAACCATGCGGCCGCCGGTGCCGTGGGGGCCTGGTTCGGGAGTTTCTTCTCGGATGCGGTGCTGCACTGGATCCTCGCGGCGAGCTTCTGCGCCACGGCGCTGTGGACCCTGGTGCCCGACAAGCTCGACGATGACGAAGCCAGCACTTCCCGCAAGTTCGGGCCCTTCCTGACCACGCTGATCGCGTTCTTCCTCGCGGAAATCGGCGACAAGACCCAGATCGCTACCGTGATGCTCGCGGCGCAATACCCGGAACTGTGGCTGGTAATTATCGGCACGACCCTGGGCATGTTGATTGCCAACGTGCCGGTGGTGCTGGCGGGTAATTTTGCCGCGGACAAATTGCCGCTGACGCTGATTCGTCGACTGGCGGCTACGGCATTCTTCATCCTGGCCATTGTTGCGGTGTACAAGGCCATGCAGAGCAGCGGCTGGATCTAAACGCAACCCGATATGGGGGCTGGGCTTTTGAAGGAGCTAGCTTGCCTGCGACAGCATCACCTCGGTGCAACTGACACACCGAGGTGCCTGCATCGCGGGCAAGCCCGACGCCCACACAAGCCGGGCCCCCACATTCAGATTTGCATTTCAGCCTTATAAATCAGGATTTTTTCGCCTGCTGATACAACGGCATCACCTTCGGAATCGCCGCCTGCAACGAGGCGATCCGGCTGTCGGAGGCAGGGTGGGTGCTCATGAATTCAGGTGGCGAGCCTTCCGAAGCCTTGGCCATTTTGTTCCACAGGGTAATCGCCGCGTTCGGGTTGTAACCGGCACGCGCCGACAACTCCAGGCCGATCAGGTCCGCTTCGTTTTCATTGCTGCGGCTGTTGGGCAAGGTCATGCCGTAGTTGGCCACGGTATCGGCCAGCGCCAGGCTGTCCTGACCGAGGCCGAACAACGCACCGGCCCCCTGCTTCGCCATTTCGATACCGTAGGCCTTGGACATGGCTTCGCGGCCGTGTTCACGCAAGGCGTGGGCAATTTCATGGCCCATCACGGCGGCGAGTTCGTCGTCGGTCAACTTGAGATTGTCGATCAGCGCGCTGTAGACAAAGATCTTGCCGCCAGGCCCGCAGTTGGCGTTCATCTCGTCACTTTTGATCAGGTTCACTTCCCACTTCCACTGCGCCGCATCCGGGCGGAAGGTGGGCGCCTGGGCGATCAGGCGGTTGGCAATCGCCTGCACGCGCTTGGCGTTGGCGCTGGTCTTGTCCACCAGGCCCTTGCCGCTGGCTTCACCCAGGGTCTGCTGGTAGGACTGCGCATACATCTGGTCGACTTCCTGGCTCGACAACATGCTGAACATGTACTGCTTGCGCTCAACGCCCACGGCGCCGCCGCTGGTGGTGTTGACCGACTGACAACCGGCGAGCAACAAAGCCGCGCCCAACGCACATACCGCCACTGTCTTTTTCATCAACCTGCTCCCTGAAAACATGGCGCGTATCGTAGTCGGCCAATTGTATCGACGCCAGATACAACAGACGTATAGCCACCTGATTTCAGATACATCCCACACTGCCGCAAAAAATTCACAAACGCTGGCAACCATTCCATTTACGACATTCGCCCATCCGGCACAGCCATTTTGAGGTAATGGCCCTCATGTCTCCCCCGCCCGCGGCCGATATACACAAGCAGCCAATCTCCCCCTGCGTTCGGAGCCGTCATGAAGTTCAAGTCGATTCAATTTTCTGTCGCGGCACTGGCCGGGGCCATTGTCCTGAGCGTGGTGGTGGTGTTGGTGCTGTATGCCTTGTTCGCCGGGGCGCGCACCCAGGAGATGGTGCAGGAACGCACCCAGGGTCAATTCGAACAAATCATCGAGCAGCGCCTGACCGCCCTGGCGCAAACCCAGGCGACGCTGATCCAGCGCGAACTCGAAGCACCGCTGGTGACGGCCAAGGGCCTGGCCACCGCCAACGCCCTGATGGGCATGAAAGACGCCAACGGCAACCCGCAACTGGCGGTCTCCCGTGAACAACTGATCAACCTGATCCACGAAACCGTGGTGCGTAACCCGAAGATTCTTGGCGCCTATATAGGCTGGGAAGCCAACGCCATCGACCACAACGATGCTGCCTACGTCAACAGCCCGGTGGTCGGCATCGAAACCAACGGCCGCTTCCTGCCGTGGTGGTTCCGCAATGCCGACGGCAGCCTGGGCCTGGACAAACTGGCTGACGTGGCCGACCAGACCATCCTGTCCACCGGCGTGCGCGCCAGTGAGTACTACCTGTGTTCCAAGGAAAGCAAAAAGCCCTGCGCCATCGATCCGGCCCCTTATAAAGTCGGGAATGCGATGGTGATGCTCGCCTCGTTTATCGAACCAATCATGATCGACGGCACCTTCCAGGGCATCGTCGGCGCCGACCTGTCGGTGAACTTCATCCAGGAAATGCTCACCAAGGCCGATCAGAATTTGTACAACGGTGCTGGCGAGTTGGCGCTGATTTCCAGCAACGGTCGGCTGGTGGCCTACACCAAGGACGCCAGCAAGCTCGGGGAAAAGGCCAGCGACCTGCTGGACAGCAACGAACTGGCCAACCTCGGCCAACTGAAGATCGGCGAGGTGCGCTATGACGTGGACAAGCAACACGGGCATATCGAGCTGTTCCTGCCGTTCAACATCGGCCAGACCGACGCCCGCTGGACCCTGCTCCTGCAACTGCCCCTGAGTGCGGTAATGGCCGACCTGCAGGCGATGCAGCACGACCTCGACGCCCAGCGCAAAACCGATATTTTCGGCATGGCCGTGGCCGGGCTGCTGATCGCCGGCATCGGCTTGCTGGTGATCTGGCTGGTGGGCCACGGCATTGCCCGGCCGCTCAAGCAAATGGTGGCGATGCTCAATGACATCGCCCAGGGCGAAGGCGACCTGACCCGGCGCCTGACCAGTGATCGCGCCGACGAACTGGGGGCGATTGCCAGCGGCTTCAATACATTCCTGGCCAAGTTGCAGGGGATGATTACCCAGGTGGTGAGTTCGGTGCAGAAGGTCAGCGACTCGTCGGAGCACACCGCCGACATCGCGATTCGTACCAACCAGGGCGTGCACAAGCAAATGGTCGAGATCGACCAGGTGGCTACCGCCGTGCACGAGATGACCGCGACCGCACAGGACGTGGCGCGCAACGCCACCCAGGCCGCACAGGCCGCCAGCCACGCTGATCAAGCGGCGAGCCAGGGCATGCAGATTGTGCGCGACACCTCCACCTCCATCGGCGCCCTCGCCGAGGAAATCGGCAAGGCGGTCGGTGTGGTGCAGGCGCTGGCCAAGGACAGCGAGAACATCAATGCCATCCTCACGGCGATTCGCGGGATTGCCGAGCAGACCAACCTGCTGGCGCTCAACGCGGCAATCGAAGCCGCACGGGCCGGTGAGCAAGGGCGCGGGTTTGCGGTGGTGGCCGACGAGGTGCGCAACCTGGCGCAGAAGACCCAGAAGGCTACCGAAGAAATCCAGGCCATGATCCAGCAACTGCAACAAGGCACCCGCGACGTGGTGCGGGTGATGGAAGACAGCCAGAATCGCACCGATGAAAGCGTGCAACACGCGGCCAAGGCGGCTCAGGCGCTGGAGACCATTACCCAGGCGGTGTCGGTGATCAACGACATGAACACCCAGATCGCCAGCGCCGCCGAGGAACAGAGCGCGGTGGCCGAGGACATTAACCGTAACGTGATCAATATCGGACAGGTGGCCAATGAAGTGGCCGGCGGAGCGGATGAGTCGAGCGCGGCCAGCGCAGACCTGACCAAGCTGGCGGAGCAGCAGCGACGGTTGATCAATCAGTTCAAGGTTTGAGTCAAGCGGCGCCCTTTCGGGCGCCTTCGCGAGCAAGCCCGCTCCCACATTCGATCGCATTCCTTCAGTTGAAATGCAATCAAATGTGGGAGCGGGCTTGCTCGCGAAGAGGCCGGCCGATTCAACACAACGCTCAACCCGGCGTCAGGCACTCCGGTCCATTCAGCTTCGGATCGTTGACCATATTGGCCAGCACCCGCTCGCGCAACGCGGTGGGTTCACTGGCCAACAAGGCCTGCAAGGTGTGCAGCGGCGTCTCGGGGTTCAGCCAGGCTGCCTGCCCCGCCGCATCCAGAATCAACGGTCGGCGCTGACTCTGCGCCGCCTGGGTCACCACCGCCGTACTCAACCAAACCTGCTCCTGCACCGGATACGCCTCCCAGATCGCCGCAAAGAACAGCGTGCTGCCCTCCCCCGGCGTCAGCCAGTACGGGCGCTTGCGCTGGGTGCCGCGCCATTCGTAGAAACCATTGGCCGGCAGCAGGCAGCGGCGCTGACGAAACGCTTCGCGAAACATCGGCTGTTCGGCAAGGGTTTCCGCCCGGGCATGGGCTGGTGTACGAGAGAGATCGGTCAGCCAGGGCGGCGTCAGGCCCCAGCGCGCCCGCGCCAGGGTGTGCTGGCCGTCGCTCAGGCGCTGGATCAGCACCGAGTCATTGGGAGAGATGTTCCACTGGGCCTGCTGGTCGGCCGGGAAGCCCGGCAAGGCAGCAAACGCGGGGTTCCAGCGAAACAGGGCATAACGTCCACACATGGGGCAACACGACTCTTGGAGAAACTGGCCGACAGCCTAACAGACCAGCACGTCGGGAAAGCTGTCGGGTTCATCACCGGGCAGTGGTTGCGCACCGTTGTAGGCGGTGATCAGCTCGCGGGCGTAGGCGGCCTGGTCGTTCTCCACCGCCAGCGCCAGCAGGCCATAGATCGGCAGTTCGCCGGTACCCCCGAGCAAATCGCGCCCCACCAGGTGCGCGGTGATGCCCTCGCTTTCGAGCATGCCTTGCAGCAGCTCGCCTTCCATCAGGTTTTCCGGCTCGTAGATTCGCTGCATGGGCGTACCTTTATTCGTTCTCGCTGCGCACGTTGAGCATCCATTCGTCGTCATGAACCTGCAGCTCGAAAACAATGGGCCGGCAGCACACCGGGCAGTCCTCAATATATTCCTGATCGCCCGCCGACAGGTCCAGTAGCGCCGTGACTACCTCTCCACAATAAGGACATTCGTACGACTCCTCTTCCATCGCGGTCTCCAAGGTGACTTGTGCGTATAATCGCCGGTCTATTTACAGGGCTATTTTTCGTCCCGGCCAATTGCCCGGACCACGCCCTGATATTTATTGTTCCAAACCTTTACTTACCCTAGCCGTTTCTAACAAGAGAGCATGATGGGCGAATTCGATACCATCCGACCTTACAACGACAGCGAAGTCCCGGCAGTGCTGGCCCGACTGTTCAGTGACAAGGCCTTTCTGGACATCCTGACCCACTTTCGCTTCCCGCGCTTTGCCGGCGCCTTCGGCTGGCTGCTCAAGCCGATGATCGCTCATAAACTGCGCCGTGAGTTCGCCGGCGTCACTACCGTGGCCACGCTGCAGGACAAAGTCGAGTTTTACGTCGACCACACCATCGAGCGGGCAACCGACGGCGTGACCTATACCGGCGTGGAGCAGTTCAAGTCCGGCAGCGCCTACCTGTTCCTGGCCAACCACCGCGACATCGTGATGGACCCGGCCTTCGTCAACTACGCCGTGTATCACGCCGGCCTGCCGACGCCACGCATCGCCATCGGCGACAACCTGCTGCAAAAGCCGTTTGTCAGCGACCTGATGCGCCTGAACAAGAGTTTCATCGTGCACCGCTCGATCACCGGGCGCAAAGAGAAGATGGCGGCCTACCAGTTGCTGTCGGCCTACATCAACCATTCGATTCGCAACGACTGCCAGTCGATCTGGATCGCCCAGGCCGAAGGCCGCGCCAAGGACGGGGATGATCGCACCGAGTCGGCGATCCTCAAGATGTTCCACATGAGCCGCAAGGACGAGCCGTTCGCCGAGGTCATCCAGTCACTGAACCTGACGCCCGTGTCCATCAGCTACGAATACGACCCGTGCGACGCAGCCAAGGCCCGCGAGCTGTACATCCGCGCCACCACCGGCACCTACAGCAAGGCGCCGGGGGAAGATGACGTGAGCATCGCCCTGGGCATCACCGGCTACAAGGGCCGGGTACACGTCAACTTCGCGCCGCCGATCACTGAGGCGTTCGAAGACACCAAGCTGTTGGCGATCGAAATGGACCGGCAGATCCTGGGCGGTTATCGGTTGTTCCCGGTGCATTACCTGGCGTACGCCCAATGGAGCGATGCCGATCCGCAATTGCAGGTACCGACCGCAGCCGAGGTATTCCCGGCGGACGAGTTGGCCAAGGCGAAGGCAGAGTGGGAGCGGCGCTTGAATGCGTGCCCGGCCGAGCATCGGCCGTATCTGGTGTTGCAATACGCGACGCCGGTGAGGAATCAGTACCGGGTCAAGGCCGGGATTGCCCTGTAACCCGGTACCAGCAACAGCGCAAACCCAATGTGGGAGCGGGCTTGCTCGCGAAGGCGGTGGATCAGCCAATCATGTATTGACTGACACCGCGCTTTCGCGAGCAAGCCCGCTCCCACAGTTGTTTTTAGGGTGTTCTTACAATCGGGTACTAAGAAAGGACACCAGCAACGCCAGCCCCAGACAGGCAAACCCCAACCGGTAGAACAGGCGATAGGTACGCTGCGTCAACACGTCCAGATACAGCATCGGCTGATCAATGGCACGCAGTTCGCTTTGCGCGGCAAGGCGGGCCATCGCGCGCTGTTCATGCAGGCGCGTGACAAACAGCAGCCATGCCGCCGGGCAGGCCAGTAACAGGGCAAGGGAATTGAGCAGTAGTGCGGTCAGCGACATCGCAAACCTCGATGTATCAGTGTCTTGGTATCAATCCAGATACAAACCTGAATGATATGCGCCGCCTGCGCGTCATTACTCCTTCCCCATTGACGGCTAATGTATCCAGTAATTTACAGCGTCACCTGAACGTCACCTTAACAAGCCACTCTGTTGCCCTTCGAAAGCCCGGGAGCTTGTCATGTTGCACGCGCAGAACCAGGATCAGCTGTATCTGATTGCCCCAAGCGATGAGCAAGAGGCCCTGGTGGGCGGCCTCGCGTTCAATGTGCAGGACCGCCACTGGCTGGTGTATTGCGCCCTCGGCGGGCATCAACATGCCGACCTGCCGGAGCTGGACTTGCTCACTGGCGTGAGTGTGCTGGACTTTTATGTCGAAACGGCTGCATGAAAACGGCAGGCGTAATAAAACCGGGCTCATCGCTGAGCCCGGTCATCGTTCCCACGCGCCGCAAAGGAATGCCGGCTGGGGCGCTCCGCGCCCGCCTGACGGTTACTGCGAGCTGAGCAGCGAACCGATGCTCGGGTCCTTGAACAGGCGCGTCAGGGCATCGCTCAACACGTCGCTGACCAGCTTGGTGTTGGTTTCCTGGTTCGGCGCCATGCCGAAGCGCTGGTCCAGGGATGCGCCGTAACGGCCGCTGTAGCGACGGGTACCGGCAGTCACGTCGGACTTGAAGGTCGCGCCGATGGTGGCTTCAGTCACGTACAGGCCTTCCTTGGGCGACTGATACTTCAGCTCGGCCAGGGTGATGGTCAGTTGTGGCGCACCTGGCGAGTTGGACGGGGTGAAGCCCAACAGGCGCACGGCCGCTTCGGCCTGGGCTTGCAGCTTGGGCAGCACGTCCGCACCGGTCACCGTAATGGCGCTGGTTTCCGGGTACAGGCCGCCACGGGTGCCGAGGGTCGGCGACGGACGACCGTCAACCACACGCACCGACACCGGCTGGCCATGGCCGACAGGCGCCAGCTGGGTGGTGATTTTCGGTTGCGGGCTGAGTTGTTGCGGGCTGTGGGCGCAGCCAACCAGGGTCAAACTGGTCACAGTGATCAAACCGAACAACAGGCGTTGCAACATACTCATTTCTCCAGGACTAGATGCAAACAGGGCGCCAGTATAACGGTGAGCGCTCGCCACTCACCAGAATTCCTGAACGGCGCCTGAACTGTCGGCGAAATTACAATTTTCACACAGAACCGTCACCTCAATGTCATGCCAGACTGCCAACCTTCGCAGCATGTAACGAACCGGGTACACAGCCATGCGCCTTCTCAAATCTTTGTTCTTTTCCCACGCCAGCCATCGCCACTTCGCCCTGCTCGACGCCCAAGGCTGCTGCCAGGCTTTCAAGCAGTGCAGCCTGCCGCCCGTCGGTGAAGGCTGGGTCGAAGTCGAAGAGACCCGCCTGAGCTGGATGCACCGTCCGCTGCCCGCCAGCGCGCGCGTCAGCCCCCGGGTTTCGCAGCCACAGGCACGGCACGCGTTGGCCTCCTGACCAGACTGCTAATAAAAGTCATTAAACACGTCCATTTGCGCGCATTTCTTCGCTACAATCTCCCCCCGATTATAAGGACGTCTCCTGATCGGGCCTCGCAGCATCGCTAATGCACTTGTATTAGCTCCCCCGCACCGCCCACAGAGAGCCGCCCACACAGATCGTGTGAAGCTGGCGAGCTTGCTGTTTTCTCTGCAAACCATCGTCTTTACCCGAATCTGCCAGAGCTGCCATGCGCTCGGCCACTTGAGTTGTTTGCCCGTTTTGCCGCTTGCCGGCAGTGATTTCGGGCCAGGTGCCAGGCTGGGGCAGCCCTTTTTTGAGGTTCACGTCTTCAAAAGAGCGTGAAAAAAACGGGTTTTCACAACTTCACAAGAGTGTGGCGAGCAAATGAATAGTTTTGCGTTTGTACAAGCACCATCAGCGTCTGGAACAGCCCCACCACACAGGACCGAGCACTCCTCAAGAACCGGAGCTTGAAGCCTGTCCGCTACGGATTTGGTTGCACGATCGGACGAGCTTGACCATAAGTCGAATTGCCACAGGCGCCCTTAAATGCGTTCATACGCAGATCAGGCCCGGTCGGCAGCGTCCGCTTGCGATAAATTGCGAAGAATCGGACATGGCGATCCTGGCCATGGGTAACCTGGGGCATCACGTGAACCGCCCCGTCACTCCTGGCAGCCATGCCGTCAATTTGGTGCTGCAGATTTTGGAGACGCGTTAAATGGCGCATAACGAAGCAGTCGACGTAGTACTGGTAGGTGCGGGCATCATGAGTGCCACCCTCGCCGTACTGCTCAAAGAGCTCGACCCCGGCCTCAAGCTGGAAGTCGTTGAGCTGATGGATTCGGGTGCCGCGGAAAGTTCCAACCCGTGGAACAACGCCGGTACCGGCCACGCCGGGCTGTGTGAGCTGAACTACACACCGCAGGCCGCCGACGGCTCCATCGACATCAAGAAAGCCGTGCACATCAACACCCAATTCGAGGTGTCGAAGCAGTTCTGGGCCTACCTGACCAAGAAAGGCACCTTTGGCTCGTCCAAATCCTTTATCAGCCCCGTGCCGCACCTGAGCTTCGTACAGGGCGAGAAAGGCGTGTCGTTCCTCAAGAAGCGTTTTGAAACCCTCAGCCAGCACCACGCGTTCTCGGACATGCACTACACCGAAGACCGCAGCGAGATGGCCGAGTGGATGCCGCTGATGATGCCCGGCCGCCCGCTGGACGAAAAAATCGCCGCCACCCGCGTGATGAACGGCACCGACGTCAACTTCGGCGCCCTGACCAACCAGTTGCTCTCGCACCTGACCAGCGCCCCGGATGCCCAGGTCAAGTACAGCAAGCGCGTCACCGGCCTCAAGCGCAACGGCGCCGGCTGGACCGTGAGCATCAAGGACGTCAACAGCGGCAATTCCCGTGATGTGGACGCCAAGTTCGTGTTCCTCGGCGCCGGTGGCGCGGCCCTGCCGCTGTTGCAAGCCTCGGGCATCGAGGAAAGCAAGGGCTTCGGCGGCTTCCCGGTCAGCGGCCAGTGGCTGCGTTGCGACAACCCGGAAGTGGTCAAGCACCACCAGGCCAAGGTCTACAGCCAGGCGGCCGTGGGTTCGCCACCGATGTCGGTGCCGCACCTCGACACCCGTGTGGTCGACGGCAAGAAATCCCTGCTGTTCGGGCCATACGCCGGTTTCACCACCAAGTTCCTCAAGCACGGCTCGTTCCTTGACCTGCCCATGTCGATTCGTGCCGGCAACATCGGCCCGATGCTGGCCGTGGCCCGGGACAACATGGACCTGACCAAGTACCTGGTCAGCGAGGTGCGCCAGTCCATGGAGCAGCGCCTGGAATCCCTGCGTCGCTTCTACCCTGAGGCAAAAGCCGAAGACTGGCGCCTGGAAGTGGCCGGCCAACGGGTGCAGATCATCAAGAAAGACCCGAAGAAAGGCGGCGTGCTGCAATTCGGTACCGAACTGGTTGCGGCCAAGGACGGTTCGCTGGCCGCCCTGCTGGGCGCGTCCCCAGGTGCTTCGGTGACCGTGTCGATCATGCTGGAACTGATCGAACGCTGCTTCCCGACGAAAGCGGCCGGTGAGTGGGCCGCCAAGCTGCACGAGATCTTCCCGGCTCGGGAAAAGGTCCTGGAGACCGATGCCGAGCTGTATCGCAAGATCAACACGCAGAACAACATCAGCCTGGAACTGGTTGAGCAGAGCAGCGAGACCGAAAGCTACGCTTGAGCGTCGTGACGCAGAGCGTCAGTTGATGCATTCCCACGCAGAGCGTGGGAACGAAAAACGCCCCTAACGGGGCGTTTTTTTTCGTCCGCAACAATCAGCCGCGAGCTTGTTCGATCAGCTCGATGTACTCGGCGGCGTTGCGCTGGTCCTTGATCACTTCAACGAAGGTCAGGCCATGCTCGTCCTTGCCATCGAGGTCCAGGCCGGCTTCCTTGAAGAAAACCAGGAAGCGTTCGAAGTCGTCGATACGCAGGCCGCGGTAGGCCTTGATCAGTTTGTGCAGGGACGGCGAAGTGGCGTCTACCGGCTCGAAATCCAGGAACAGCTTGATTTGCTCGTCGCCGATTTCATCACCAATCACCTGTTTCTTATCTTTACGCATTACCGACTCCAGCCTGCAGACATTTACACGGGAAAAGCAGTTTACCTGCGGCACAGCGGCTTCGAAAGCTACGCGAACCAATGTGGGAGCTGGCTTGCCTGCGATAGCGGTGCATCAGTAACAGATGGGCCAACGGACCCACCGCTATCGCAGGCAAGCCAGCTCCCACATTGACTGTATTTACACCGCCGAATGCGCGTTGGCTGGATTATTTGGCGCGCACCGCCCCGGTGTGCAAATCGGCCCAGATATGACCGTTGGCGTAAGTGAGGAATTGCACATAGACCGTGTCATTGCGCAACAAGTCGACGATCACCCGATACTGGGTCACCGGATACGACAAGGTCAGGGTTTTGCTTTTGTCGTCGAACACCGGCTTTTTCAGGCTTTTGCTTTCAGCATCGAAATTGAGAATCACCTGGACGATGGTCGCGCCTTTGTTCAGGGACTTGCCCTTGAGGCGGATCATCAACGGCGAGGTCACCGGGATCGGCTGCTGGGTGGATTGGCGCTGGTTACCCACCACCACCGAATACTCGGTGACTTGCAGCAATTGCTGCTGGTCCGGGGTTTCGGCGCGCAGGGTCAGGTCGTCGGGCGGCAGGAATTGGCTGTGCAGCGGCGCCGGAGCAGCCGCCAGGGGCAAACTGAGGGTCAGCGCCAGGGCGGCGCAGGTGCGAATCAACAGGCTCATGAACAGCTCCAGACGCAGGGGCCAAGCACGATAGCATGACAACCCTGCGCCTGAATCCCGCTTACATCCCTTTGACGGCGTAGATCCCATTGGCGTTGCGCCAGTAGCCTTTGTAGTCCATGCCGTAACCGAAGATGTAACGGTCAATGCACGGCAGGCCCACGTAATCGGCTTTCAGGTCCGGACGGGCCTTGCGGTCGTGGTCCTTGTCGATCAGCACGGCAGTGTGCACCTTGCGCGCGCCGGCGTGTTTGCAGAAGTCGATGATCGCGCCCAGGGTGTGACCTTCGTCGAGGATGTCGTCGATGATCAGCACGTCGCGGTCGATGAACGAGACTTCCGGCTTGGCTTTCCAGAACAGGTCGCCGCCACTGGTTTCATTGCGATAGCGAGTGGCGTGCAGGTAGGACGCTTCCAGCGGGAATTGCAGGTGGGTGAGCAATTTACCGGCGAAAATCAGGCCACCGTTCATCACGCAAAAGACCACCGGGTTGGTGTCGGCCATTTCACGGGAGATGTGCGCGCCGACCTTGGCGATGGCCTCTTCGACTTGCGCTTCGGTGTACAGGCAGTCAGCCTCGCGCATGATTTGACGGATATGCTCGAGATCAGCGGACATGGCGCTCTCCAAGGGGGTGCTGTGGCAAGAAAAGCGGGCAAAGGTACGCATGTGAGGCGCAACGTTCAAGCCTTAATGGACTAACGTACTAGATGTCTATAGGACAACACCCTCGGATAGATTAATCTAGGCCGGTTTTTTTGCCCGCCGCCGGAGCCTTTCCCCATGCCCATCCGTGAGATCCGCCATCCGCTGATCCGACATAAACTCGGCCTTATGCGCCGCGCCGACATTAGCACGAAGAACTTCCGTGAGCTTGCTCAGGAAGTCGGAGCGCTGCTCACCTACGAGGCGACCAAAGACCTGCCCCTGGAAAACTACGAGATCGCCGGTTGGTGTGGTCCCGTCCAGGTCGAGAAAATCGCCGGCAAGAAGATTACCGTGGTGCCGATCCTGCGTGCCGGTATCGGCATGCTCGAAGGCGTGCTCAGCCTGATCCCGGGTGCCAAGGTCAGCGCCGTAGGCGTGGCCCGCAACGAAGAGACGCTGCAGGCCCACACCTACCTGGAAAAACTGGTACCGGAAATCGACGAGCGCCTGGCGATGATCATCGACCCGATGCTCGCCACCGGCAGCTCCATGGTTGCCACCATCGACCTGCTGAAAAAAGCCGGTTGCAAGGACATCCGCGCCATGGTGCTGGTGGCCGCTCCCGAAGGCATCGCCGCCGTCGAGAAAGCCCACCCGGACGTGTTGATCTACACCGCATCCATCGATGAACGCCTGAATGAACATGGCTACATCATCCCGGGCCTGGGCGATGCCGGCGACAAGATCTTCGGTACCAAGCAGAAGGACGCGTGACCATGCAGGATGAGTTCAACGACCCGCTTTGGCGCCAGATCCTGTCTGGCGCACAGATGCTCTTCGTAGCATTTGGCGCGCTGGTGTTGATGCCGCTGATCACCGGTCTCGATCCAAACGTCGCCCTGTTCACCGCAGGCTTGGGCACCTTGTTGTTCCAGGTGGTTACCGGGCGCCAGGTACCGGTGTTCCTGGCGTCGAGCTTTGCGTTTATCACCCCGATCATTCTCGCCAAAGGCCAGTTCGGCCTCGCGGCGACCATGGGCGGCGTGATGGCGGCCGGCTTCGTTTACACCTTCCTGGGCCTGGCCGTGAAGATCAAGGGCACCGGTTTCATCGACCGGCTGCTGCCGCCGGTGGTGATCGGGCCGGTGATCATTTCCATTGGCCTGGCCATGGCGCCGATTGCGGCCAATATGGCGATGGGCAAGGCCGGTGACGGCAGCGAGTTGATCCACTACCAGACCGCCATGCTGATCTCGATGCCGGCGCTGCTGACCACGTTGATCGTGGCGGTGTTCGGCAAAGGCATTTTCCGCCTGGTGCCGATCATCTCCGGCGTGCTGGTGGGTTTCGCCATGTCGTTCTACTTCGGCGTAGTCGACACCGCGAAGATCGCCGCCGCACCGTGGTTCGCCCTGCCCCACTTCACCGCGCCGGAATTCAACTGGCAGGCGATCCTGTTTATCGTCCCGGTGGCCCTGGCCCCGGCGATCGAACACATCGGTGGTGTGATTGCGGTGGGCAGCGTGACCGGTCGCGACTACCTGAAGAAGCCTGGCCTGCACCGCACCCTGCTGGGTGACGGGATCGCCACCACCGCTGCCGGCCTGTTCGGCGGCCCGCCCAACACGACCTACGCGGAAGTGACGGGCGCGGTGATGCTGACCAAGAACTACAACCCGAAGATCATGACCTGGGCGGCGGTGTTTGCCATCAGCCTGGCGTTTATCGGCAAGTTCGGCGCGCTGCTGCAAAGCATTCCAGTCCCGGTGATGGGCGGTATTCTGTGCCTGCTGTTCGGCTCGATTGCCGCAGTGGGGATGAACACCCTGATCCGCCACAAGATCGACCTTGGCGAAGCGCGCAACCTGGTAATTGTGTCGGTGACCCTGGTGTTCGGGATTGGCGGTGTGCTGGTAGGCACCGGCACTGGCCCGGATGACTTTGGCCTGAAGGGTATCGCCCTGTGTGCGGTGGTAGCGATTGCGTTGAATCTGCTGCTGCCGGGCAATGACGGCTGGAAGAACAGGAAGCCGGATGAGCCGCTGATCTAACTGCCAACGCAAAACCAGTGTGGGAGCGGGCTTGCTCGCGAATGCAGTGTGTCATTCAGCACATCAGTGACTGAACCACCGCATTCGCGAGCAAGCCCGCTCCCACATTTTTTTGAGTTTCAGTGTGGCTTACAGCTCGCCCAACGCATCGATCAGCGCCTGGTTCTGCTCCGGCGTGCCAATACTGATCCGCAGGAACTGGGCAATCCGCTCCTGCTTGAAGTGCCGCACAATCACCCCCTGCTCCCGCACCTTGGCCGCCAGCCCGGCAGCGTCGTGCCCTGGATGCCGGGCAAAGATGAAGTTGGCCGCCGACGGCAGTACTTCAAACCCCTTGGCCTGCAGTTGCGCCACCAGCTTTTCACGGCTATCGATCACCAACTTGCAGGTGTTCCGGAAGTATTCGCGGTCTTCAAAAGCGGCGGCCGCGCCGACAATCGCCAGACGGTCCAGCGGGTAGGAGTTGAAGCTGTTCTTGACCCGCTCCAGCGCCTCGATCAGGTCCGGGTGGCCCACGGCCAGGCCCACCCGCAAACCGGCCAGGGAGCGCGACTTGGAGAGGGTCTGGGTCACCAGCAGGTTCGGGTAACGGTCCACCAGGCTGATGGCGGTCTCGCCGCCGAAGTCGATATAGGCTTCATCGACCACCACCACCGAGTCCGGGCTGGCCTTGAGGATTTGCTCCACGGCGTCCAGCGCCATCACGCAACCGGTCGGCGCGTTCGGGTTCGGGAAGATGATCCCGCCGTTGGGCCTGGCGTAGTCCGACACGCGGATCTGGAACTGTTCATCCAGCGGCACTGCGTCGAAGGCAATGCGGTACAGGCCGCAGTACACCGGGTAGAAGCTGTAGCTGATGTCCGGGAACAGCAGCGGCAGGTCGTGCTGGAACAAACCGTGGAAGATGTGCGCCAGGACTTCATCGGAGCCGTTGCCCAGGAACACCTTGCCCGCGTCGATCCCGTAGTACTTGGCCACCGCCTGCTTGAGCAGGTCGCTGTTGGGGTCCGGGTACAAACGCAGATTGTCGTTCAGCTCGGCCTGCATGGCAGCCAGCGCCTTGGGCGATGGGCCGTAGGGGTTTTCATTGGTGTTGAGTTTTACCAGCTTGGTCAGCTTCGGTTGCTCACCGGGCACGTAAGGCACGAGATCCTTGACGAGCGGGCTCCAGAATTTGCTCATGTTTCAGTTCCCCTGCTTATCGTCAACGATGCGGTATTCGGCGCTGCGGGCGTGGGCGGTCAGCGACTCGCCACGGGCCAGCACGGAAGCGGTCTTGCCCAACTCCGACGCGCCCTCTGGCGAGCAGAAGATGATCGACGAGCGCTTCTGGAAGTCATATACGCCCAGCGGCGAGGAGAACCGCGCAGTGCCCGACGTGGGCAGCACGTGATTGGGACCTGCGCAGTAGTCGCCCAGGGCTTCGCTGGTGTGGCGGCCCATGAAGATCGCGCCGGCGTGGCGAATCAGCGGCAGCCAGGCTTGTGGGTCGGCGACGGACAACTCCAGGTGTTCCGGGGCGATGCGGTTGGCCACTTCGATGGCTTGCTCCATGTCGCGCACCTGGATCAGGGCGCCACGGCCATTGATCGACTTCTCGATGATCTCGGCGCGCTCCATGGTCGGCAGCAGCTTGGCGATGCTGGCGGCGACCTTGTCCAGGAATTCGGCGTCCGGGCTGACGAGGATCGCCTGGGCGTCTTCGTCGTGCTCGGCCTGGGAGAACAGGTCCATGGCGATCCAGTCCGGGTCGGTCTGGCCGTCACACACCACGAGGATTTCCGAAGGGCCGGCGATCATGTCGATGCCGACCTGGCCAAATACATGGCGCTTGGCCGTGGCCACGTAGATGTTGCCCGGGCCAACCACCTTGTCGACCTTCGGCACGCTTTCGGTGCCGTAGGCCAGGGCCGCTACCGCTTGGGCGCCACCGATGGTGAACACGCGATCAACGCCCGCGATGCAGGCCGCTGCCAGCACCAGTTCGTTGATTTCGCCACGCGGGGTAGGCACCACCATGACCACTTCGGTCACGCCGGCCACCTTGGCCGGAATCGCGTTCATCAGTACCGAGGACGGGTACGACGCTTTGCCGCCCGGCACGTACAGGCCGGCACGGTCCAGCGGCGTGACCTTCTGGCCCAGTACGGTGCCGTCGGCCTCGGTGTAGCTCCAGGAATCCTGTTTCTGTTTCTCGTGGTAGCTGCGCACCCGCGCGGCCGCCACTTCCAGGGCTTCGCGCTGGGGCGCGGTGATGCGGGTCAAGGCCAGTTCCAGGCGTTCGCGGGGCAGGATCAGGTCGGCCATGGAGGCGACATCCAGGCCATCGAACTGCCGGGTAAAATCAACCAGCGCCGCGTCACCGCGCTCGCGCACGGCCTTTATGATGTCGAGCACCCGCTGGTTGACCGAATCGTCGGACACGCTTTCCCAGCTCAGCAGATGATCCAGATGATGGGCGAAATCCGGGTCGGCAGCGTTGAGTCGGGCAATTGCAGTGGACGTGGTCATAGCGAGGGCCTCATAGGAATGGCAAAAATGCTCAGGCGCCGAAAGTTAGCAGTCGATCCGCTTGGGCACCTGAGAATTCTGGCTATGAGGCGGATAGACGGGCGCGGCTTGGGGCCGCGCGGGTGAGTCAACCGCGGTGTCGAGACTCCACTGCCTTGCGCAGGGTGTCGATCAACGCCTGGATACGGGCGTGCTGCATTTTCATCGAAGCTTTGTTGACGATCAGCCGGGAGCTGATATCGGCGATAAAGTCCTGGGGCTCCAGGCCGTTGGCGCGCAGGGTGTTGCCGGTGTCGACCACGTCGATGATCTTGTCGGCCAGGCCGATCAGCGGTGCCAGCTCCATCGAGCCGTAAAGCTTGATGATGTCGACCTGGCGGCCTTGCTCGGCGTAGTAACGCTTGGCAACGTTGACGAACTTGGTCGCCACCCGCAGGCGGCCTTTAGGCTCGACGTCACCGACGCGGCCGGCGGTCATCAGCTTGCACAGGGCGATACGCAGGTCCAGCGGCTCGTACAGGCCCTGGCCGCCGTATTCCATCAACACGTCTTTGCCCGCGACGCCGAGGTCGGCCGCGCCATGTTCAACGTAAGTTGGCACATCGGTGGCACGCACGATCAGCAGGCGAACGTCGTCCTGGGTCGTGGGGATGATCAGCTTGCGGCTCTTGTCCGGATTCTCGGTCGGCACGATGCCCGCTTCAGCCAGAAGCGGCAAAGTGTCGTCAAGGATGCGGCCCTTGGACAGTGCGATGGTCAACATGGGAAACGTCAGTCCTTCATCAGGCTATTGCTGTCCGGTCGCAATCGGCGCCAGACACAGATCGAGGCCATTACAGCCTCGACTTGAAACAAATCAGCTAACAGCATACATCGTCATGTGGCGAGGGAGCTTGCTCCCGCTGGGGCGCGAAGCGGCCCTGATCTTTGTTTAAAAAGACTGGGACTGCTGCGCAGTCCAGCGGGAGCAAGCTCCCTCGCCACAATGACGGTGTCAACAGCCCCGGGAATTAGCCCGGTACGCGGCAGATTTTCGCGCCGAGCATCTGCAGCTTCTCTTCGATGCACTCGTAACCACGGTCTATGTGGTAGATGCGGTCGATGAGGGTGTCGCCGTCAGCGCACAACGCCGAGATCACCAGGCTGGCGGAGGCACGCAGGTCGGTAGCCATCACTGGCGCGCCCTTGAGCTTCTCGATACCGGTCACGATGGCGGTGTTGCCTTCGACCTGGATCTTGGCGCCCATGCGGTGCAGCTCGTACACGTGCATGAAGCGGTTTTCGAAGATGGTCTCGATCACGGCACCGGTGCCTTCGGCAATCGCGTTCAGGGAAATGAACTGCGCCTGCATGTCGGTCGGGAACGCCGGGTACGGAGCGGTACGCACGTTAACGGCTTTTGGCCGCTTGCCATGCATGTTCAGCTCGATCCAGTCTTCACCGGTGGTGATCTCGGCGCCGGCTTCCTTGAGTTTTTCCAGGACGGCTTCGAGGATGGTCGGATCAGTGTCCTTGACCTTGACACGGCCACCGGTGACGGCAGCCGCGACCAGGTAGGTACCGGTCTCGATGCGGTCCGGCATCACCTTGTAGGTAGCCGAATGCAGGCGTTTCACGCCATCAATGGTGATGGTGTCGGTGCCGGCGCCGGTGATGTTGGCACCCATGGCGATCAGGAAGTTGGCCAGGTCGACCACTTCCGGCTCGCGCGCGGCGTTTTGCAGCACGCTGCGGCCATTGGCCAGGGCAGCGGCCATCATGATGTTCTCGGTACCGGTCACACTGACGGTATCAAAGAAGAAGTTTGCGCCACGCAGGCCGCCTTCCGGCGCCTTGGCCTTGATGTAGCCGCCTTCGACGTCAATGGTTGCACCCATGGCTTCGAGGCCACGGATGTGCAGGTCCACCGGACGCGAACCGATGGCGCAACCGCCAGGCAGTGCGACTTCGGCTTCGCCGAACCGGGCAACCATCGGGCCCAGTACCAGGATCGAGGCGCGCATGGTTTTCACCAGCTCGTACGGTGCGATCAGGGTCTTGATGGTGCGCGGGTCGATTTCGACGCTGAGTTTCTCGTCGATCACCGGCTCGATGCCCATGCGACCGAACAACTCGATCATGGTGGTGATGTCATGCAGGTGCGGCAGGTTGGCCACGGTAACCGGGCCATCGCACAGCAAGGTCGCTGCCAGGATCGGCAGGGCGGAGTTCTTCGCCCCGGAAATACGGATCTCGCCATCAAGACGAGCACCGCCGGTAATAATCAATTTATCCATAAGAATCTCGACGCCTTGGGGGCTCAGGTGCGCTCGGCCCAGGCCGCGCGGCTGAAAAATTTCATAGTGACCGCATGGATGCTGCCATCGGTGATCCACGGGTTCAAATGGGCATAGATCTGCTGCTGACGCTTGACCGGGCTCAATGCCGCCAGTTCATCGCTAATCACGTTCAGCTGGAAATTGCAGCCTTCGCCCTCAACTTCAACATTAGTTTCGGGCAGCTTTCCTTCAAGGAAGCTTTTAACTTCTAGGGCCTGCATGATCAACCTCTATGGGCGCCCAGTGCGCGCGGGTCGCACATCATACAAAAAAGCCCCGCGCCTGCGAACCCCGCATAGCAGGACTCTGACGGGGGGCTTCTTTAATAATGTGTATTAAGGATGCGCCAACAGCTCGGTCAGACCGGAAACCTCAGCGATTTCACGCATGTCTTCGGGCAATGCACGAATGCTCACCGGCTTTTTGACGGCCTGCGCATCGCGCATGAAACACAGCAGCAACGACAAGCCGACGCTGCTGGACTTCACCACCGCCGAGCAATCCAGCACCAGCGCAGGAGCGGTACTGGCATTGATCAGCGCCTGGCCCTGCTTGCGCAGGGCGGGCCCAGTGCTGTAATCCAGCACGCCGCTGAGCAACAGCTCACCGGACTCGCCAAGGCGAATGGCCGACTCGGTCATTGGGCAGGCTTCCCGGCAGCTTTGTCGGTTTCTTCCTTGGCCTTGGCCACTTCACCGGCCCAACCGTTGATGGTTTTGTCCAGGTCGTTGCCATTGCGCTGCATGGCATCCGCGAACTGGTCACGGAACAGCTTGCCAATGTTGATGCCGTTGATGATCACGTTACGCAGTTTCCACTCGCCGTTGACCTTCTCGAGCGTGTACTGCACAGGGTAGACCGCGCCGTTGTTGCCCTTGACGCTCATGTTGACGCTGGTGCGGTCACCCGACTCATCCCCGGCAGGGGCGACGGTAATCCCCTGGTTGTTGTACTCCAGCAGGGCGTTACCGTAGAACTGGAACAAGCCCTTCTTGAAGTTTTCCTGGAATGTCTGCATCTGCGCAGGCGTAGCCTTGCGCGAGTACTTGACGGTCATGATGCTTTTGGAAATACCTTCAGCATCAACAACAGGCCCGACAATCGTGTTCAGCGCGTTATAGAACTGACTCGGGTCCTGCTTGTACTTTTCCTTGTTGGCACTCAGGTCAGCCAACATCTTGTTGGTGGTGTCCTGCACCAGGTCATGCGCAGAACCGCCGGCAGCGGCGTTAGCCATCAACGGCAGTGCCGCGAGCAGTACCAACAGGCCACGTCGCAAAGTAGAGATCATGAACACATTCCTCATTTGGCGTCTTTATTGACGGTATTGAGCAGGAATTTACCGATCAAGTCCTCCAGCACCAACGACGACTGTGTGTCATGAATGGTCGAACCATCCTTGAGCAGGGCAGATTCCCCGCCGACGCTGATGCCGATGTACTTCTCGCCCAGCAGGCCAGCGGTGAGGATAGACGCAGTGGAGTCAGTCGGCAGGTTATCTACCTTCTTGTCCACCTGCATGGTCACACGGCCGGTGAAGCTGTCGCGGTCCAGATCGATTGCCGTGACCTTGCCGATGGTTACACCCGCCATGGTCACTTTAGCTCTGACAGTCAAACCGGCGATATTGTCGAAGTAGGCGTAAAGTTTATAAGTATCGGCGGTGGGGCTGGCCGATAGGCCGCTGACTCGCAGGGCGAGCAACAGTAAAGCCAGGATGCCAGCCAGCAAGAAAAGGCCGACACCGATTTCCACAGTGCGGTTTTGCATCAGAAATCTCCAAACATCAAGGCGGTCAAAATGAAGTCAAGGCCCAGTACCGCCAGCGAGGCGTACACAACGGTCTTGGTGGTGGCGCGACTGATCCCTTCTGAGGTGGGCTCACAGTCATAGCCTTGGAATACGGCGATCCAGGTCACTACAAAGGCGAAGACGATGCTTTTAATGATGCCGTTGAGCACGTCGCCGCTGAAGGTCACGCTGTTTTGCATGTTGCCCCAGTAGGAGCCGTCGTAGACCCCCAGCCAGTCAACCGCGACCCAGGAACCGCCCCAGATTCCCACCACGCTGAACACCATCGCCAGCAGTGGCAGGGAAATGAAGCCGGCCCACAGACGCGGGGCAACAATGTACTTGAGCGGATCGACACCGATCATTTCCAGGCTGGACAGCTGTTCGGTGGCCTTCATGTTGCCGATTTCGGCCGTCAGTGCCGAACCGGCACGCCCGGCAAACAGGAGAGCGGTCACCACCGGGCCCAACTCACGCAACAGCGTCAGGGCAACCATCTGCCCAACAGCCTGCTCGGACCCGTAGCTGGAGAGGATATTGAAGCCTTGCAGCGCCAGCACCATGCCGATGAACACCCCGGAGACCACGATGATCACCAGAGACATCACGCCCACGGAGTGCAGTTGCTTGATCAGCAGGCCGAAACCGCCGCCAATACCGCCGCGGCCGAGCAAGGCATGAAACAGGAAAATCGTCGAACGCCCCAGCACACCGATGATATCGATGCCGGAGCGACCGAAAAGGCGAACCTTTTCGAGTAATGATGTCTTGCGCATCAGCGCTTCCCCAGAAGATCTGAGCGGTAGTCCGCTGCCGGAAAGTGAAAAGGCACCGGGCCATCGGGATCGCCGGTCATGAATTGGCGAATGCGCGGGTTGTCTGCGTTCATCAGTTCTTCAGGCGTGCCCTGCCCCAGCACCTGGCCATCGCCCACTACATATAGGTAGTCGGCAATGCTCGCGGTCTCGGCCAGGTCGTGGGAAACCACGATACTGGTGATACCCAACGCATCATTGAGCAGGCGGATCAGGCGTACCAGCACCCCCATGGCAATCGGGTCCTGGCCAACGAAAGGCTCGTCGTACATGAGAATCTGCGGGTCGAGGGCGATGGCACGCGCCAGGGCGACACGACGCTTCATGCCTCCGGACAACTCGTCGGGCATCAAATCGATAGCACCGCGCAGCCCGACGGCCTGCAATTTCAGCAACACAATGTCACGAATCATTTCATCGGACAGCTGTGTATGCACCCGCAGCGGGAACGCCACGTTTTCGAAAACATCGAGATCGGTAAACAACGCGCCGCTCTGGAACAGGACGCCCATGTGTTTGCGGGCATCGAACAGGTCACTGCGCGAAAGGGTCGGCAGGTTCTGGCCATTGACCCAGACTTCACCGGCGGAGGGGCGCAATTGCATGCCCATCAGGCGCAGCAGCGTAGTCTTGCCGCAGCCGGAAGGCCCCATGATGCCCGTGACTTTGCCGCGGGGAATGCGAATATCCACATTATTGAAGATGCTGCGCGTACCGCGCTTGAAGGAAAGGCCCTTCAGCTCGACCGCGTAGGCGTTATCGGCACTCATCTAAACTCCTTGGGATGCAGCCTTTCACTCAGACACTTTGTTTTCGACAAATGCTTGCGCCGAATAGACAAAAAGGCCGTGCGGACCGAACTGGCCGCGAACTATATCACTGCTGGTACAGCGCCCCCAAGGCCGGAACAGAGCTTGTTCAGAAACAGGACAGCTAAAAAATCCTGGCTGAGGTTCAATCTCAACCACAGGTGGATTGAATAAAGCCTGACGAACTTGTGTGAGGGAATTGATCATTACCGTTATAATCGCCGACTTTTCGTCAGGCTATACGATTTCAGACATGAGCCAATCCAGCGACCTTATTCAATCCGCACAACGCACCATCCGCCTCGAGCTTGAAGCCGTAGAAGGCTTGCTGGCCCATATCGACGCGGATTTCGTACGCGCCTGCGAGATGATTCTGGCCAGCAAGGGCCGCGTAGTGGTGGTCGGCATGGGCAAATCCGGGCATGTCGGCAACAAGATCGCCGCCACCCTGGCGAGCACCGGGACCACCGCGTTCTTCGTGCATCCGGCCGAAGCCAGCCACGGCGACATGGGCATGATCACCCGGGACGACATCATCCTGGCACTGTCCAACTCCGGCACCACCAACGAAATCGTGACCCTGCTGCCGCTGATCAAGCGCCTGGGTATCCAGCTGATCAGCGTGACCGGCAACCCGGACTCGACGCTGGCAAAAGCCGCCGAAGTGAATTTGAACGTGCACGTTGCCCACGAGGCCTGCCCGCTGAACCTGGCACCGACCTCCTCCACCACCGCTGCCCTGGTCATGGGCGATGCGCTGGCCGTGGCATTGCTGGAAGCCCGCGGGTTTACCGCCGAAGACTTCGCGTTTTCCCACCCGGGCGGCGCCCTTGGCCGTCGCCTGCTGCTGAAAGTGGAAAACGTCATGCACGCCGGCGACGAGCTGCCACAAGTGCCACGCGGCACCTTGCTGAAAGATGCCTTGATGGAAATGACCCTCAAGCGCCTGGGCATGACCGTAATCCTGGAGTCCGACGGGCGGCTGGCCGGGGTCTTCACCGACGGCGACCTGCGCCGCACCCTGGACCGCAACCTCGACATCCAGACCGCCACCATCGACGAAGTCATGACGCCTCACGGCAAGACCGCACGCCCTGACATGCTCGCGGCCGAAGCACTGAAGATCATGGAAGACCACAAGATCCTGGCGCTGGTGGTGGTCGACAGCGACGACCGTCCGGTTGGCGCCCTGAACATGCACGACTTGCTGCGTGCGGGAGTGATGTAGATGACCACCGACCTGATGCAACGGGGCAAGCACATCAAGCTGGCGATTTTCGACGTCGACGGTGTGCTGACGGATGGCCGCCTGTACTTCCTGGAAGACGGCAGCGAATTCAAGACGTTCAACACCCTCGACGGCCAGGGCATCAAGATGCTGATGGCGGCGGGCGTGCAAACCGGCATCATCAGCGGTCGCAAGACCCCGGTTGTGGAACGCCGCGCACAAAACCTGGGTATTCCTCACCTGTATCAGGGCCGCGAGGATAAACTGGTGGTTCTGGACGAGCTTCTTGGCCAACTCAACCTAAGCTATGAGCAGGTTGCGTACCTGGGTGACGATTTACCCGACCTGCCGGTGATTCGCCGGGTCGGCCTGGGCATGGCGGTGGCCAATGCGGCGGCGTTCGTTCGCGAACACGCCCATGGTGTAACCACCGCCCGCGGCGGCGAAGGCGCCGCCCGCGAGTTCTGCGAGTTGATTCTGCGCGCCCAAGGCAGCCTTGAAGCGGCCCACGCCGCCTACCTATAGAGCGTTTTATGCTGAGTAAAAAGATTCGCAATTTCCTGATACTTGCAGTCATCGCCGCGGTTTTCCTCGCGGTCGGCTACTGGAATATCAGCCCGGAGCGCTTCCTCGACAAGCCGGTTGCACAGGTTGACGAGAGTGCTATCGACTATTACGCCATCAACGCCCACAGCATCCAGTACCTGCCCGATGGCAAGGTCCAGTATGAAATGACCTCCGACAAGGTCGAACACTTGAAGGCATCCGAGGTCACTTTGCTGACCAAGCCGGACATGAACCTGTACCGCGGCGCCGAATTTCCGTGGCACGTCACCAGCGAGCGTGGCGAGGTCAACCCGGACGGCACCCAAGTGGAACTGATTGACTCGGTGCGGGTAGCCCGCACTGACGCCAAGAACCGCGACACCATTATTACCAGCAGTCGCATGACCGTATTCCCACAGAAGCAATATGCGCAGACCGAGCAAGACGTTAGAATTGACGGCGCTGGCGGTGTATCGACTGGCAAGGGAATGAAAGCGTATTTGAAAGAAAGCAGGATACACCTGCTATCGAACGTAAGAGGACAGTATGAGGCTCGTTAAAACCCTCCCTATTTTGCTCGGCCTGGGCGCAGCACTGGGAAGCGTGAGCGCCTGGGCTCTGCCGAACGATAGCCAGCAACCGATCCACATTCAGGCTGACGATGCGCAGCTGGATGACAAGCAAGGTATCGCGACCTACACGGGCAGCGTGATCATCACCCAGGGCTCGATGAAAGTGACGGGTAACACCGTGACACTGACTCGTACCCCGGCGGGCGATATCGACGTGGTCACTTCGGTGGGCAACCTGGCGTATTTCGAACAACTGCAGAAAGTGGGCGACCCTACGCCGGTCAAAGGCTATGGCAAGACGATCCAGTACCACGCCCAGCAAAACCGCATCGTGCTGATCGACCAGGCCCGGGTCATCAATGACGGCAACACCACCGACGGCGAAAAAATCGTCTACGACACGGTGAAGCAGATCGCCCAGGCCGGCCGTGCTACCGGCTCGAAAATCAGCACGCCGAAGCCGCGTATCGACATGGTTATCCAGCCGAAGCAGAAACCGGGCGCAGCCCAGCCGGCGCCGAAACCCGACGCGAAGAAGGCGAATTAATGGCAACCCTGAAAGCCCAGCATCTGGCCAAGGCTTATAAAAGCCGTCAGGTCGTGCGTGACGTCAGCCTGTCGATCGACAGCGGCCAGATCGTCGGTTTGCTCGGCCCCAACGGTGCCGGCAAGACCACCTGCTTCTACATGATCGTCGGCCTGGTGCAGGCCGATCAAGGCCGCGTCCTGATCGACGACCTGGACGTGAGCCACCAGCCTATGCACGGCCGTGCGCAAGCGGGTATCGGCTATCTTCCCCAGGAAGCATCGATCTTCCGCAAACTGTCGGTTTCCGACAACATCATGGCCATCCTCGAGACCCGCAAGGAACTCGACCGCGCCGGGCGCAAGAAAGAGCTGGAAAGCCTGCTGCAGGAATTCCACATCAACCACATTCGCGACAACCTCGGCATGAGCCTTTCCGGCGGCGAGCGTCGTCGTGTGGAAATCGCCCGCGCGCTGGCCACGGCGCCCAAGTTCATCCTGCTGGACGAACCTTTCGCCGGTGTCGACCCGATCTCGGTCGGCGACATCAAGCAGATCATCCATCATCTCAAGGCCAAGGGCATCGGTGTATTGATCACCGACCACAACGTCCGTGAGACACTCGATATCTGCGAAACCGCCTACATCGTCAACGATGGACAGCTGATTGCCGAAGGTGACTCTGCCACTATCCTGGCCAACGAACTGGTCAAGGAAGTGTATCTGGGCCACGAGTTCCGCCTGTAAACACGGTGGTATCAGGCCATTCGCCATGGAGCGCGGTAGTCAATAAAAACCTCAGTATTTTTATTGTTACCGCGCTCTAGGCAAAGCCCCCGATATCAGGCATATAATTTGCTTATGTTTGGCGCTCACGCGCCCTGTCGTGGATGGCGCATTGCGCCGGCGAATAAGGTGTTAAGCCCCTGCCATGAAACCATCGCTAGTCCTGAGAATGGGCCAGCAGCTGACGATGACACCGCAGCTGCAACAGGCCATCCGCCTGCTCCAATTGTCGACCCTGGACCTGCAACAGGAAATCCAGGAGGCCCTGGAGTCCAATCCGATGCTCGAACGCCAGGAAGAAGGCGACGACTTCGATAATGCAGACCCGCTGGCCGACAACATCGAGCAAAAGCCCAACCCCGACGTACAGGAACCCTCCTACCAGGAAACCGCCCCCACGGTGGATAACCTTGAGGAAGGCGAATGGAACGAACGCATTCCCAACGAACTTCCCGTGGATACCGCCTGGGAAGACGTCTACCAGACCAGCGCCAGCAGCCTGCCCAGCAACGATGACGACGAGTGGGACTTCACCACCCGCACATCAGCCGGCGAGAGCCTGCAAAGCCATTTGCTCTGGCAGCTGAACCTGGCACCGATGTCCGATACCGATCGCCTGATCGCCGTGACCCTGATCGATTGCATCAACAACCAGGGCTACCTGGACGAGACCCTTGAGGAGATCCTCGAGGCGTTCGACCCGGAACTGGACATCGAACTGGACGAAATCGAAGCCGTCCTGCACCGCATCCAGCAATTCGAGCCGGCCGGCATCGGCGCCCGCAACCTCAGCGAGTGCCTGCTGCTGCAACTGCGCCAATTGCCGGCCAAGACGCCTTGGCTGAGCGAAGCGCAGCGCCTGGTCACCGACTACATCGACCTGCTGGGCAGCCGCGACTACAGCCAGCTGATGCGCCGCATGAAGCTCAAGGAAGATGACCTGCGCCAGATCATCGAGCTGGTGCAGAGCCTCAACCCACGCCCGGGCTCGCAGATCGAGTCCAGCGAAGCCGAATATGTCGTGCCCGACGTGATTGTGCGCAAGGACAACGAACGCTGGCTGGTGGAGCTGAACCAGGAATCGGTGCCGCGCCTGCGGGTCAATCCGCAATACGCAGGTTTTGTGCGCCGCGCCGACACCAGCGCCGATAACACCTTCATGCGTAACCAACTGCAGGAAGCCCGCTGGTTCATCAAGAGCCTGCAAAGCCGCAACGAAACCCTGATGAAAGTCGCCACCCAGATCGTCGAGCACCAGCGCGGCTTCCTGGAATACGGCGATGAAGCAATGAAGCCGCTGGTACTGCACGACATCGCCGAGGCGGTGGGCATGCACGAATCAACGATTTCCCGGGTGACCACGCAAAAATTCATGCATACCCCACGGGGTATATATGAGCTGAAATACTTTTTCTCCAGCCACGTCAGCACCTCCGAAGGCGGCGAATGCTCGTCCACGGCGATCCGCGCGATCATCAAAAAACTGGTTGCCGCGGAAAATCAGAAAAAGCCGTTGAGTGACAGCAAGATCGCTGGTTTACTGGAGGCACAAGGCATTCAGGTCGCCCGTCGAACCGTCGCCAAGTACCGCGAGTCCCTTGGGATCGCGCCTTCCAGCGAGCGTAAGCGTTTGATGTGACGGGCGGGCCATAGCGTTCCAGTGGCGGGTATTCCTACCCGCCGCTTTATGCACTGGCAACGAAGGAGAAGCTGTATGCAAGTCAACATCAGTGGACACCATGTAGAAGTCACCCCTCCATTGCGCGAATACGTCGAGCTGAAGCTGAAGAAGCTTGAGGGCCATTTCGACAAGATCACCAACGTGCAGGTCATCATGAAGGTCGACAAGCTTCAGCAGAAAATCGAAGCGACACTTCAGATACCCGGTGGCGAAGTGGTCGCCAATGCCGAACATGAAGACATGTATGCATCAATCGACTTGCTCACAGACAAGCTTGACCGCCAACTTAAAAAGCATAAGGAAAAGCAGCAGAGCCTTCTTCAAGGCACTGGCCGCTAACACTCCCCACCCATGATCCGACTTGAAACCATCCTGACCCCCGGCCGTTCCCTCGTGAACGTGCCGGGCGGCAGTAAAAAGCGCGCCCTCGAACAAATTGCCAACCTGATCGGCCGCGAAGTGCCCGAACTGGATACGCAAGCTGTGTACGAGGCCCTGATCGCCCGTGAAAAGCTCGGCTCCACCGGCTTTGGCAACGGCATCGCCATTCCTCACTGCCGCCTGCAAGGTTGTGAGTCTCCAGTCAGCGCCCTGCTGCACCTGGACGCCCCTATCGATTTCGACGCCATCGACGGCGCGCCGGTCGACCTGCTGTTCGTGCTGCTGGTCCCGCAAGCTGCCACCGATGCGCACTTGGAGCTGCTTCGGCAGATCGCCAGCATGCTCGACCGCAAGGACGTACGCGACAAACTGCGTAGTGCCTCAAGCAATGAGGCGCTCTACCAGGTTGTCCTGGATGAACAAAACGGGCATTAATCATGCGTTTGATCATCGTCAGCGGCCGTTCCGGCTCAGGTAAAAGCACGGCCCTCAATGTTCTTGAGGACAACGGCTTCTATTGCATCGACAACCTGCCCGCCGGCCTGCTCCCGGAACTGGCGGAACGCGCGCTGATTCATACCGAGCTGGCGCAACCGCTGGTCGCCGTGTCGATCGACGCCCGCAACCTGCCCAGCCACCTCACACGCTTTCCTGAACTGCTCGAAGAAGTGCGGGCCAAGCATATCCATTGCGATGTGCTGTACCTGGACGCCGACGAAGAGACCCTGCTCAAGCGCTTCTCCGAAACCCGTCGCCGCCACCCGTTGAGTAGCCCTCATCGTTCCCTGGCCGAAGCCATCGAGGACGAGACCAAACTGCTGGGGCCGATCATTGACCTGGCCGACCTCAAGATCAACACCACCAGCCTGAACCTGTATCAACTGCGGGATGCGATCAAGCTGCGCCTGCTGAACCAGCCGGAGCCAGGCACGGCGTTCCTTGTCGAATCGTTCGGTTTCAAGCGCGGCATGCCGGTGGATGCCGACCTGGTGTTCGATGTGCGCTGCCTGCCCAACCCGTACTGGAAGCCGGAACTGCGCGATCAGTCGGGGCTGGACCAACCTGTGGCCGAGTACCTGGCGGCGCAACCGGATGTCGAGGAAATGTACCAGGACATCTCCAGCTACCTGCTCAAATGGCTGCCGCGTTTTGCGGCCAGCAATCGGGCTTATGTCACCATCGCCATTGGCTGCACCGGCGGCCACCACCGATCCGTCTACCTGACCGAACGCCTGGGCAAGGTGCTGCAACAAACCCTCAAGAACGTCCAGGTTCGCCACCGCGACCTCAGCTGAAAGGAACACCCCCGCGATGCCCGCTCTGGAAATTGAAATCATCAACAAGCTGGGCCTGCACGCCCGGGCCTCGGCCAAGTTCGTCGGCGTCGCCGGGCAGTTCCCTTGCCAGATCCGCGCCGGGCGCACCCCGGAATCCATGGTCGACGGCAAAAGCATCATGGCCATGATGATGCTGGCTGCGGGCAAGGGCACGAAGATTCATTTGAAGACCGAAGGCGAGCAAGAGCAGGAAGCGATGGATGCCCTGGTAGCGTTGATCAATAATTTCTTTGATGAGGGCGAGTAGGTAATCACCCCTCCCCTGCGTCAGTTGGACAGCAGTTTGCCGTTGAACAGAATCTTCAACGTCTTGACCGTCAGTACGGCCAGGGCGATCGTCAGGAAAGCCAGGATCAGATAGGCAATCACCTCCAGGATCACGCCTCCTTTGGCATCGGCATATTTCAACGCAGCGTTGCTCAATGCCGCAATCGGAAAGCTGATTGCCCACCAGGCAGGAGAAAAAGGCGCGGCCTGACGGAATACTTTGAATGCCAGCACCCCAAACAGGAACAGGCCAAAGTAGAAGAGCACGCTGGCAAAGTAGTCGACGCTGCCAAAGAAGTTGGTGTAAGCCAGAAAGCCGACTTCAAAGGGGGCGATAAGTATCATCAGCGAAGGTGTCATACCTTTGGCCATCACCGGCTCGTGAACCAGACGTGAAAAAATTCGCGTGAAGAACACCAGCGCAATCACACTCCCTACCGCCATCGCGAACAGATTGAACTCGTATGCCCACGCCATGGGCATGTGGGCACCTGTCACCGCGATGTCGAGCGCCGCCACCCCCGGGATCAGCCAGGCAGGCACCGCATATTGCGACTCCTGATTACCGGACAACAGTCGCGAGAGCACAATTGCCGCCAGGATCATGGTCAGCAGGCTACCCAACATCCAAAGCCCCTGGCTGATCAGGGTGCTAGCTGAACCTACGACTGCCGACAGCAGCAGCAACGCGATCGTCACCGTGCCAAAGAAATTTCCTGATATCGGGTGATTGAACTCGGCTTTGACCGCCGCAGGGTATTTAACCCATTTGGTGAGATACCCCGCCACCAGTGCGATAAACACCAGAATGGCAAACCCACCAATGACCGCTCCGATCATTTGCGCGTAAGCCACATATTCACTGGCGGACTGCCAGGCCAGGCTCAGGCCGGCCAACCCCATCACGGCGCCAAACAAATTGATGGGAAGATTCTTGATGGACCCCGACCGCTCGCTCGATTCGACAGCGAAGGGGGGAAGTGGCGCGTTACAGATGCTCATGCGGGTCTCCGGTTGACGATAAAGCACGTGACGGACAGTGTCGCCTACCTCCCCTCTGTCCTATAGTGTCGCTTAACGACGATTTCAGCCATTTCCACTACGGAGACCGACACCATGCGAATTGCCCTCCTGGCATTTCCCCGCGTGCAAATGCTGGATGTCGTGGGCCCTGCCGATGTGTTCGCTGAAGCGGCCAGGCAATTGGGTAATTCCCGTGCATACCGGATCTCGGTCATCGGTACCGTCGCCGGGCAGATCAAGGGAACCAATGGGCTTCGCCTGGCCACGGATGACTCCATCGAGACGTTCAAGGGGGCTATCGATACGCTGCTGATCGCTGGAAGCCCCAGCGTGAATGACGTGGCACACGACGCCCACCTGCGGGACTGGGTACGCTACCAGGCCACGCGCGTGCGGCGGATAGGCTCGGTTTGCAGTGGCGCTTTTGTGCTGGGGGCTGCTGGTTTGCTGGTCGGGCGACGCGTCACCACGCACTGGAATTCCAGTGCATTGCTGGCCAGGCAATACCCCGATGCCGTGGTCGAACCGGACAGCATTTTTATCCGCGACGGTAACCTGTACACCTCCGCCGGTGTGACGGCCGGTATGGATCTGGCGCTCGCGTTAGTCGAGGAGGACCACGGCCGTGATTTGGCGCTCAGTGTGGCCAGGGAAATGGTGATGTACTTCAAACGGCCGGGCGGCCAGTCACAGTTCAGCGCCCAACTGGCGGCACAGACCGCAGAGCGCACGAACATTCGCCAGATACAGACCTATATCGTCGACAACCTGGCCGCAGACCTGAGCGTGGCATTGCTGGCCCAGCGCGCTGACATGAGCGAACGCAACTTTGCCCGGGTATTCAAGGCCGAGGGTGGATTCACCCCTGCCGAGTTCGTGGAGCTGGCACGTATCGACCAGGCACGGCGGCTGATCGAAGGCTCGAATGTCTCGCTCAAACGCCTGGCCGATCAGGTCGGCTATGCCAATGTTGATGGGTTCCGGCGCGCCTTCGTTCGCCGCCTGGGCGTTACCCCTAGCGACTACCGCAAGCGCTTCTTGTAGAAGCGCGACAGCCTCAGCCCAACGCCGTATCCATCACCATCATCAAGCAAAACCCGATACACAGCCCCAGGCTGGCGAGCTTGTCATGGCCATTGCGCCGCGACTCGGGAATGACTTCGTGAGTCACCACCAGCAGCATTGCCCCGGCCGCCAGCGCCAGCCCCAGCGGCAACAGCACCTGAGCCAGGCTCACCAGCCAGGCACACAGCACCGCAAACACCGGCTCCACCAGCCCTGACGCCGCGCCGATCAGGAACGCCTTGACCCGCGACATCCCTGCCCCGGCCAGCACCAACGCAATCACCAGTCCCTCCGGCACATCCTGCAAGGCAATACCCATGGCGAGGCTGTCGGCATCTGGCATGCCGCCGCCTGCCGAGACACCCACGGCCATACCTTCGGGAATGTTGTGGGCAATGATGGCGAACACAAACAGCCAGATACGCGGCGGTATCACCGGATGATCCGGACTGCCCACCAGCATTTCCGGGCTCGCGCCGGAGACCTTGCGGTCCACCAGATACAGCCCGAACGCGCCCAGCATGATGCCGAAACTGATCAATCCACTGGCGCCCCATGGCGTCAGCCCCAGGCTTTGGGCAGCCGCAATACCCGGCACGATCAGCGAAAATGCCGTAGCGGCCAACATCACCCCGGCACCGAAGCCCAGCAGCGTGTCGCTCACCGCCAATGGCATCCGGCGGATCACCAGTACCGGCACGGCACCCAGGGCGGTGCCGAGCGCGCAGATGGCCCCGCCCTGCAAGGCACGCAGGATGCGCGGTTCCAGGTCAAGCCAGGCCAGCCCTTGGGCCACCAGCAATGCAGTTCCTGCCAATAGCAGCAGCGAGCCAAACGCATAACGAAACATTCGCACGCTGCTGATCGCCAGTGTTTCAGTGCCCATAGTCGGCCTTAGATCTTGTTATAGAGGAGTTTCAGCCCAGCGCAGCCTGGTAGCGGCCGGCAACTTCCGGCCAGTTGATGACGCTGTAGAACGCATTGATGTATTCCGGACGACGGTTCTGGTACAGCAGGTAATAAGCGTGTTCCCAGACGTCCAGGCCGAGGATTGGCGTATTGCCGTTCATCAACGGGCTGTCCTGGTTGCCGCTGCTTTCCACCACCAGGGTCTTTTGCGGCGTCACGCTCAACCACGCCCAGCCGCTGCCGAAACGGGTCAAGGCAGCTTTGGTGAAGGCCTCTTTGAAGGCGTCGAAACCGCCCAACTGCTCGTCGATGGCGTTACCCAGCGCGCCGTCTGGCTTGCCGCCGCCCTTGGGCGACATGACAGCCCAGAACAACGAGTGGTTGGCGTGGCCGCCGCCCTGGTTGATCACCGCCGCCCGCAGCTTTTCCGGCAGTTGCTGGACGCTGGACACCAGTTTCTCCACCGGCCAAGCGGCAAACTCGGTGCCTTCGACGGCTGCGTTGAGGTTGTTGATGTAGGTCTGGTGGTGCTTGGTGTAATGGATCTCCATGGTTTGCGCGTCGATATGCGGTTCAAGGGCATCGTAGGCGTAAGGCAAGGCCGGCAAGGTGTAGGACATATCAATGAGCTCCATAAAAAGGGCTGTTGCGGGTCGACGCATCCGATGGCGCCACGTTGCTGCCCAGCAGGCGGTGGGTACGTGGGTACTCACCGTGATCGCTGATGAAATTCAGCAGTTCGACGTAGGTCTTGCTGCTCTGGCGCAGGGCCGCTTCCCGTAATAGCGGGTTAAGACGGGTGTCTTGCATGGTCTGCAACAGGCGCTGGTGAATGGCGCAGAGGTATTCCGCGCTTTCTTCCGGCTGGTTCAGGCGCAAGTGCAGGTCGGCCAGGTTGTGATGGGAAATGACGCAAGCCGCCACCGCTTCGTCGGCATCCGCCCAGCGCTCAAACAACACTTGAGCCAGGGCCAGGGCTTGCAGGTAGGCCTCGCGGGCATCTACCAGCTCGCCCGCCATAAAGCAGCGATTGGCCCGTTCGATCGTGCGTTTCCAGTGCTCCATGGTGAGCCTCCAAAGCAGGGTCGGTGATTACACGCCGCCAGCCGTGAGCTTTTCCGGATCCAGCAGGATTTCCAGTTGGCTGCGGGGCAAGTCGGTATGTTCGAGCGCCACATCAATCACCGGACGGCCTTGTTGATAGGCCTTCTTGGCGATTTCGGCGGCCTTTTGGTAACCGATGATCGGGTTGAGTGCGGTCACCAGGATCGGATTGCGCGACAGCGCTTCCTTGAGCTTGGCTTCGTTGACCTTGAAGCTGGCGATGGCCTTGTCGGCCAGCAGTCGGCTGGAGTTGGCCAGCAACTCCAGGCTGCCGAGCAGGTTCTGGGCAATGATCGGCAGCATCACGTTGAGTTCGAAGTTGCCGGACTGGCCGGCGATGGTAATCACCGTGTCGTTGCCGATGACTTGTGCGGCAACCATGGCGGTGGCTTCCGGGATCACCGGGTTGACCTTGCCGGGCATGATCGAAGAGCCCGGCTGCAGGCCTTCCAGCTCGATTTCACCAAGGCCCGCCAATGGGCCGGAGTTCATCCAGCGCAGGTCGTTGGCGATTTTCATCAGGGACACGGCGGTGGTCTTGAGCTGCCCGGAGACCGCGACGGCCGTGTCCTGGGAGCCGATCAGCGCGAACAGGTTCTTGCCTGGGGTGAACTGGACGTGGGTCAGGCTGCTCAGTTGCTGGCTGAAGCGCACTGCAAACTCCGGATGCGCATTGATCCCGGTGCCGACTGCAGTGCCACCCTGGGCCAGCGCCTGCAAGCTCGGCAGCAGGTCTTGCAGATGGCCGATATTGGCCTTGAGCTGCTGCGCCCAGCCATTGAGCACCTGGCTCATGCGCACCGGCATGGCGTCCATCAGATGCGTCCGACCGGTCTTGACGAAACGGTGCACCTCCTCGGCCTTGTGCTCGATCACCTGGACCAGGTGCAGCAGCGCCGGCAGGGTTTGCTCATGCAGCACCAGCGCCGCACTGACGTGAATGGTGGTCGGGATGATGTCATTGCTGCTCTGGCCGCAGTTGACGTGATCGTTAGGGTTGACCGGCTCGCCCAGCAAGCGGCTGGCGAGGGTCGCAATCACTTCGTTGGCGTTCATGTTGGAGCTGGTGCCGGAACCGGTCTGGAAGATATCCACCGGGAAATGCTGCATGAAATCGCCTTCCAGCAAGCCTTGGGCGGCATCAACGATGGCCTTGCCCTGGGCTTCGCTCAGTTGTTTCAGCTCGACGTTGGCTTTAGCGGCGGCAGCCTTGGCCAGGATCAACGCACGAATGAACTGCGCCGGCATGCGCTGGTGGCTGATGGGAAAGTTGTTCACCGCACGCTGGGTTTGTGCGCCATACAGGGCCTCGGCGGGCACTTGCAGTTCGCCCATGCTGTCGCGTTCGATACGGGTGTTACTCATCGGAAGATCCTTGCACCAGGTCAGAGTGAGAAATCGATGGCAGCAATTCGCAGGTCGCCAATTGCCAGGCAAAGGTCTGCCAGCGCTTGAGGCGGCAGGCACAGTGGGAAAGTTTTTCCAGGTCGCGCAACGGGCGCCAGGCCTGGTCCAGGCACATGGACCGCCAGTGCCAGGGCAAGGCGATGTCGGAGGCGGTGTCCAGCAGCAGGCGGAATGAGGTTTCGCCGATGGTCCACGGGTGGGTCGCAGTGCAACAGGCGAGGTACCGGCCTTCGGCCAGATAATGTTCGATCAGGCGGGGCTCGTCGGGAGCAAGGCCGCAACGAATCTGACGACTCATCCAACGCCAGCTTTCCAGGTAGGGATCCTCATGCAGGACAGAACTCATGATCCACACTCATTCGGTAATGATATTTATTATTAAATGATATTGAGAATCAAAACAAGAGCCTGAGGGAATCACTCGGAATTCCAGGCACAAAAAAAGGCGCGCCACCCAATGGGTGGCGCGCCTTCTTTATGGCGTCTGTCGGCGGACTAGCTGCCGGCGACGGTCATCTTTTCGATCAACACCGAACCGGTGCGGATGTTGCTGCGCAGTTCCAGGTCATTACCCACCGCGACAATCTGCTTGAACATGTCACGCATGTTGCCCGCGATGGTCACTTCCTGCACGGCGAACTGGATTTCGCCGTTTTCCACCCAGAAACCCGCCGCACCACGGGAGTAATCACCCGTGACCATATTCAGGCCATGGCCCATCAACTCGGTGACCAGCAAGCCACGGCCCATGCGCCGCAACAGCGCCGCCTGGTCTTCATCGCCATGGGTGATGAACAGGTTGTGTACGCCACCGGAGTTGGCGGTGCTTGGCAGGCCGAGTTTGCGACCGGCGTAGGTGCCCAGCACATAGGACACCAGCTCACCGTTCTCGACGAACGGCTTGGCATAGGTGGCCAGGCCATCACCGTCAAACGACGAACTGCCCATGGCGCGCATCAGGTGCGGGCGCTCATCGATGGTCAGCCATTCCGGGAACAGCTTCTGGCCAATCGCACCTTCCAGGAACGACGACTTGCGGTACAGGTTGCCACCGGAAATCGCCCCAAGGAAACTGCCGAACAAACCACCGGCCAGTTCCGCCGAGAACAACACCGGCACTTCACAGGTCGGCACCGGGCGCGCGCCCAGGCGGCTGGCAGCACGCTGCGCGGCACGCTGGCCGATGAGTACCGGGTCCATCAGCAATTCGCCCTGGCGGTTCACGTCGTACCAGTAATCACGCTGCATCTGGCCGTTGGCTTCGGCGATCATCACGCAGCTCAGGCTGTGACGCGTCGAGGCATAACCGCCGATAAAACCGTGGCTGTTGCCGTATACGCGGCAACCCTGATGAGTACTCAAGGTGGTGCCATCGGCGTTCTTGATCCGGCTGTCGGCATCGAATGCCGCCGCTTCACAGGTCAAAGCCTGTTCAATAGCCTGTTCCGGGGTGATGTCCCAGGCATGGAACAGGTCAAAATCCTTCAAGTCCCGAGCCATCAGGGCTGCATCAGCCAGGCCGGAGCTTTCATCTTCGGAGGTGTGCTTGGCAATCGCCAGCGCTGCTGCAACGGTTTCGCGAATCGCTTCCGGGCCGCTGGCAGAAGTGCTGGCCGAGCCCTTGCGCTGGCCCACGTACAAGGTGATGCCAAACCCCTGGTCGCGGTTGAATTCGACGGTTTCCACTTCCCGCTGGCGCACCGAAGTCGACAACCCCTGCTCCAGGGACACCGCCACTTCACAGGCACTGGCCCCCTGGCGCTTGGCCTCGGCAATGATCTGCTCGACTTGTTCCTGCAGTGCCGGTAACGCTTGCGGACCGACGCTTTGGGCTGCACTCATGGTTTTCTCCACTCAAATTCTGCTTTCGGTTAAGGCCTTCTACCGACCGGGCCGGACAAGCGGCCCCCGACTGGTTATCATGGCGGCGTTTCTTTGCGGACTGCCACCATGGTTGATTCTTACGACGACTCCCTCGATGGGGAGAAAAGCAAATCTCAGGTCAAACGCGAGCTGCATGCTCTGGTTGACCTCGGCGAGCGCCTTACAACACTCAAGCCTGACTTGTGTGCAAAACTGCCATTGACCGACGCCCTGCGCCGGGCTCTGAACGATGCGCCCAAGCACACCGCGAATATCGCGCGTAAACGGCACCTCATGTTCATCGGCAAACTGATGCGCGACCAGGACACTGACGCCATTCTGACGTTGCTCGATCAACTCGATGCCTCCACTCGCCAGTACAACGAGCGCTTCCATAACCTGGAACGCTGGCGTGATCGCCTGATCGCTGGCGATGACGCGGTACTGGAGAAGTTCGTCATCGAGTACCCGGATGCCGATCGCCAACAATTGCGCTCCCTGATCCGTCAGGCCCAGCACGAACTGGCGCAAAGCAAGCCACCGGCCTCCAGCCGAAAAATCTTCAAATACATCCGTGAGCTGGACGATAGTCAACGCGGCCTGCGCTGACCCTCTTCCCCGGGTGGCGGCCTTCGCCACCCGAAGCTCCCGTTCTTACGACCCCGTGCCACCCACGGTGATCGCATCGATTTTCAAGGTTGGCTGGCCGACACCCACCGGCACCGACTGACCATCCTTGCCGCACGTCCCCACACCGCTGTCCAGCGACAGGTCGTTACCGACCATCGACACCTTGCTCATGGCTTCCGGGCCGTTGCCAATCAACGTTGCACCCTTGACCGGCGCGGTGATCTTGCCGTCTTCGATCAAATACGCCTCGCTGGTGGAGAACACGAACTTGCCGCTGGTGATGTCCACCTGCCCACCACCGAGGTTGGCGCAGTAGATGCCGCGTTTCACCGAGGCGATGATTTCGGCCGGATCGCTTTTGCCGCCGAGCATGTAGGTGTTGGTCATGCGCGGCATCGGCAGGTGCGCGTAGGACTCGCGACGACCGTTACCGGTGCGGGCCACGCCCATCAGGCGCGCGTTGAGCTTGTCTTGCATGTAGCCCTTGAGCACACCGTTTTCGATCAGTGTGGTGCACTCGGTCGGGGTGCCCTCGTCATCGACGCTCAACGAACCGCGACGCCCGGCCAGGGTACCGTCATCGACGATGGTGCAGAGCTTGGACGCAACCATCTCGCCCATGCGCCCGCTGTAGGCGGAACTGCCCTTGCGGTTGAAATCACCTTCCAGGCCGTGGCCCACCGCTTCATGCAGCAGCACGCCGGACCAGCCAGAGCCCAATACCACCGGCAACGTACCCGCCGGGGCCGGAATTGCTTCCAGATTGACCAGGGCCTGGCGCAACGCTTCACGGGCATACCCCATGGCGCGGTCTTCGGTGAGGAAATAACGGTAGTCGGTACGCCCACCGCCGCCATGGCCACCGCGCTCGCGACGGCCATTCTGTTCAACGATCACGCTGACATTGAAGCGCACCAGCGGCCGCACATCCGCCGCCAGGCCGCCATCGGTGGAGGCCACGAGGATGCGTTCCCACACCCCGGCCATGCTTACGGTGACTTGCTGGATACGCGGATCCAGGGCGCGGGTCGCCGCGTCCACACGCTTGAGCAGCTCGACCTTTTCGGCGCGGCTGATCACTTCCAATGGGTTATCCGGGGCATACAGCTGGGCCACGTCCTGGGTGCTGAACGCCTGCACCGTGCCGTTTTGCCCGGCACGGGAGATCGAACGCGCTGCGCGAGCCGCCAGCCCCAGGGCTTCCAGGGTGATGGCGTTGCTGTAGGCAAAGCCGGTTTTTTCACCGGACTGCGCACGCACACCCACGCCTTGGTCGAGGTTGAAGCTGCCTTCCTTGACGATCCCGTCTTCCAGGGCCCAGGACTCGGAAATCTGCCCCTGGAAATACAGGTCCGCAGCGTCGATGCCTGGCCCGGCCAGATCGCCGAGGACCGTTTGCAAGCTTTCGATGGTCACGCCACCAGGCGCCAGGAGGTGTTCACTGACTGAGGACAACAACTCGCTCATAGGTTTGGCCTTAAATTCATCGTTCTGAAGCAGGTCGCTGTGCGCCCTGCGAGAAAAAGCGCCGGTGGCCCGCCACCGGCATGCGCGTCCGTATCGACGCCTGTTCGCTGCTATCGCGTTCGGCCAACAACACCGCCTCGCCTTGATCCTGTTGTGCCAGCACGCGCCCCCATGGGTCGATGATCGCTGCATGCCCGAAGGTTTCCCTGGGCCCCGGATGCACGCCACCCTGGGCGGCCGCCAGCAGGTAGCACTGGGTCTCGATGGCACGCGCACGGATCAGCACATCCCAGTGCGCGGCGCCGGTTACCGCTGTAAAGGCCGAGGGCGCGGTGATCAACTCGGCACCCGCAGCGCGCAATTCGCTGTATAGCTCCGGGAAGCGCAAGTCGTAACACACCGTCAGCCCCAGGCGGCCGACCGGCGTATCCGCGACGACCACCTGGCTACCATGAGCATAGTCATCGGATTCACGATAACGACCCCGGGCATCGGCCACATCGACATCGAACAGGTGCAGCTTGTCGTAGCGGGCAACGATTTCGCCCTGATCATCGATCAGCAGCGAGCAGGCATTGGACTTGGCGTTCGGCTGATCCTTTGGGGGCAGCGGCAAAGTGCCGGCCACTATCCATAAGGTGAGGTCGCGGGCGGTCTGTTTCAACCATGGCAGGATCGGACCTTCGCCCAAGGCCTCGGCGCGACCGATATCGGCCACATCGCGACGGCCCATGGCGGCGAAGTTTTCCGGGAGTACCGCAAGCCTTGCACCGCCCGCCGCCGCTTGCTCCAGCAGGCGCCGAGCCTGAGCCAGGTTGGCCAGCACATCGCTTTGGCTGACCATTTGAATTACCGCAAAGGACATGGGCCCACACTCCAGAAAAGGCATGCGGCCATGCTACTCCACAGGTACTCAGTTTGGCTTTTCAAATGGCTTGTCGAAGGTGATTTTCGGGTCCTTCCACGGGCCTTCTACCTTGTACTGCACGCTGGCGAAACGCGAAACACGGTCGCCAATCAGCTTGTCGATCAGGAACAGCGCCCCGCCAATGGCCGGCGCGCCGACGATCAATGCAGCAATCGGCAGGTTGTTGGTGACCGGCAGCGTCACCAGCAACTTGGCATCGACGCGATCAGCCACCAGGTCCAGGGTGCCGTTGATCTCCAGATTACTCGACGGGCCGGTCATGGTGATCGGCTCACGGGTTACAAACACGCCGTTACTGGCGGCCAGCAAGCCCTTGACCCGGTCATAACTCAAGCCCTTGCCAAGCAAGTCCGAGAAGTCCAGGCGCAGCCGGCGACCGATGGAGTTGAAGTTCAGCAAGCCAAACACCCGCAGGGCCTGCGCACCGCCGTCCACTTCAACAAACTGGCCTTTGCGGAAACTGGCGTCCAGGCTGCCGGAGAAACGCTTGGGACCTACCCAGGCCGGCGAACCCGGCCAGCGGCCGTCCACGTCCACGTGAAAATCTTCGCTGGTCACGCTCGGCGCAAATCCCCAGCCCTTGAGCACGTCGCCAATGTTCTTGCCATCGAGGCGGCCCTTGTACCAACTGCTGCTGGCACCGGGTGCACCTTCCCAACCGCCGGCGCCCTGGAGCACCATGCCCTTGAGCCCCAGGTTCAGGCTGTTGAACGCCATGCCCCTGGTGGTCGGGCGAACTTTCAGAGACCAGGCACCTACCAGGTCCGGGCCCTGGAACAACTGGGCAATCGAGATATCCAGCGCGGGAATATCCTTGGGATCAACATCAGCCAATGGGTCCGGCGCATTTTCATCCGCCTGCACGGTCGGATCCACCGCAGGCAGCTTCACGTACTGCAGGTTGACTGCAATCGGCGCGCCCTTGGCGTCCGGCAACCCCACGGTACCCTTGGCCTGCTGGCTGTCGAACTGCAAGCCCCAGGCAGCGGGTTTGCGGTCCAGCTGCAAGCTGACCTGGTCGAACTGGGTGCCGAAACCGGTCAGCTTGCCGACCTTGAAATCGGCCCCGCTCAACAACTGCTTGGCACTGCCACCCGGGTCGTTGCCGGCGTAGCGGTCCACGAGCTTTTTCCAGGGGTCGATATCCAGCTCCGACAACACGCCGCGGATTCGCAAGCCCTTGCCGGCCGGCAACACCGCATCGCCATCTCCCAGGAACAGCTCACCCCGGCCGTCGGCGAAATTGTCCGCCGGGGCGGCGAAGGTGAAGCTGCCCAACTCGCCATAATCGAACCAGTAACGGCGCTCCTTACCCTGCAAGGTCATGCGGAACACACTGTCGCGGCCCTGGCTCGCCGGCATGCCGAACGGCGCCGGCAGGTCCACGGCCACGCCCTTGAGGTTGGAGCTGACCATCAACTGGCTGTCGGCGCCATCGAGGTTGAGCTGCAATTGGTAGGGGATATCGCCGGACACCGGCAACGGCTGGCTGACCTTCAGCCAGTCAGTCAGCCGCTTGACGGTCACCTGCCCTTTCGCGGTGACGCGGGTGTTGAGGTCGCCTGGCTTGCCATCGGCGAAAATCTGCGCGGTGATCGGTCGGTCGAAGGCCTGGGCGCTGATGTTCTGGCCACTCAGGCCCTTGGCGCTGTCGAAGCGGAAATCACCCTTGAGCTGGCTCAGGTCCAGCGTAGGCTCGGCCAGTTGCAGGCGGGACTTGTCGGTCTTGAAATCCACCACGATCTTGGGATCGGCGCCCTTGGCCAGGGGAATATCCAGGTCCAGCTTGCCTTGCAGGTCGCCCTCGCCTTTCCAGCCGGCGAAGGTCGAGGCGGTGCCGATCGGCGCTTCCTGAAGGATTTTCAGGCCATCGCCCAGGCCACCGGCAAAGTTGCCGGTGAGCAGCAGGTGGCTATCCTTGCCTTCGGGAGCGTGGGGAATGTTGACGTAGATATCATTGACCTTGGTGTCGAGCAGCTGGCCCTTGCTGGCCAGGATGCGCACGCCGCTTTCCTCGACAAACACTTCACCCTTGACCTTGCTCACGTGCGGCCAGCCCGGCTGGAATGCAAGCTCGGCATCATGCACCTTGAAGAACAGGCTGATATTGCGCGAGGCAGGCAGTGCGTCGTGGTTCAGCGAGCCTTGGTACTGGAAGAAGCCCTCGTCCACTGCCCCCTTGAGAATCGCAGTGCGCAGCCACTCATCGAGTGCCGGGCTCAACACCGCCGGCAGGTATTTGGGGGTGAAGCGGCCATCGCCGTCGACCATACCGACCCGCAGGTCCATGTAGTCTTCCTGGCTATGGTCGAAATGCAGGCGAATCAGGAAGTCGGCGGCGACCTTGCCCTCCTCGCCCAGCACCTTGATATACGGCGCGATCAGGGTGAAGCCTTGCTTGTCGAGCTTCCACGTCAGGCGGGCGTTGGCCTGGATGTACTGCCAGGGCTTGGCGAAGATCGGAAACAGGTGCAAGGAGAAATCCTTGCTATCCATGCGCAGCTCACCCTTGCCCAGGTCACCGCTGATGCTGCCGCTGACATTGCGGGCTGCCGGTGCGCCGAAGTAAGCGTCGAAACCAATACGGTCGAGGTTGGCCGCGAAGCTCACGCGCTGGTCGGTGGTGTCTTGAGGCCGATAATCCAGCAACACGTTCCGCAGCGTGCCGGTGGCCTTCAGATGATCCAGGGTGGTGGCCACGGCTTCCGGCAAGGGTGCCAAGGCGTGCAGCAATGGCGTGATCGGCGTCAGGTCGAGGCGATCGGCCTGCAGGTTCCAGACTTCCTGGGCCTTGTCGGTGGCCAGGGTTTGCTGCAGTTGCAGGCGCGATTCCCAGCGGGTGTCGCCGAGGTTCATTGCGAGCGAGTCAAACAGCACCTTGAGGCCGCTGTCACTGCGTTGCAGGTATGCGGTGAGGGCCAGGTTCTCGATGTGCGTCGGCTTGCGATCGGCATAGCTGCCCTTGAGCTGCGGGGCGTTGAGGCGCACGGCGGCGCTTTGCACGGTGCCCTTGGCCCAGGTCAGCCAGAATTCGCCGCCGGCCTTGAGTTCGGTAAGTTTCCATTGCTGGGTCAGTTTTGCCGGGATCCATTTTGCCCAGTCACTCTGGGGCAAGCTCAGGTAAGCCTCGGCTTCGCCGTCTTTCCACTGGCTGGCGCGGATTCGGGTGCGCAGGTTCAACGCCAGGGGCTGGCCGTCGGGCAGGGTCAGGCGCGCGTCCAGGCGCTGGCGGTTGGCGCCGGTCTGCAGGCTCACGCCGACATAGGTCAAGGTCAGCGGAGCCTGGTCGAACGGCTGCAGCGTCACCTGGCTGTCGAGCAATGAAACCTGCCCGACCATTTGCATGCGCGTCAGCAGTTGTTCGGGATCCAGCGGCTGGTCATCCTGCACCGGCAGGCCTTGCAGCGCCCAGTGGCCGTCCTGGTCTTCCTTCACGCTGACTTGCAGGCCGCTGACTTCCAGGTGGGCAATGCGCACTTCACGCGCCAGCAGGCTGGCCCAGATATCCGGCACCACTTGCACCTGGTCCAGGCGCAGGGCGCTGCTGCCCTCGCCGACCATCACGTCGTGAGCCAACAATACCGGCGCGAAGCCACTCCAGCGCCCTTCCAGGCTGCCGATGTTCACGGGCATATCCAGCGCAATACGCGCCTTGGCCTCGATTTCGCCACGGTATTCCGCCACCAACGGCGTCAATTCACGGCCCAGGCTCACGTACACCGCCGCCAATACCAGCAGCAAGGCGCACAGGCCGAGGCCCCAGCGGGTCAATGCGGCAAAAAAGCGTATCAGACGCTCCATGTCAGGCGACCCTCAAAGGCAATAGTCGGACGGCAGATCAAGGCCTGCCCGTCTCGTTGATAAGAACTAACGCGAATCAGAGCAGCACCACGTCATATTGTTCCTGGGAATACATGGTTTCGACCTGGAAGCGAATGGTGCGCCCGATAAAACCCTCCAGCTCGGCTACGTTGCCGGATTCTTCATCCAGCAAACGGTCGACCACCTTCTGGTTAGCCAGGACTCTATAGCCCTCGGCCTGGTAGGCGCGTGCCTCCCGTAAGATTTCCCGGAAAATCTCGTAGCAAACCGTTTCCGGGGTCTTCAACTTACCGCGCCCCTGGCAACTGCTGCACGGCTCGCACAGCACTTGCTCGAGGCTTTCGCGGGTGCGCTTGCGGGTCATCTGCACCAGGCCCAGCTCGGTGATGCCGATGATGTTGGTCTTGGCGTGATCGCGCTCCAGTTGCTTCTCCAGGGTACGCAGCACCTGGCGCTGGTGCTCTTCGTCTTCCATGTCGATGAAGTCGATGATGATGATCCCGCCCAGGTTGCGCAGGCGCAGCTGGCGGGCGATCGCGGTGGCCGCTTCGAGGTTGGTCTTGAAGATGGTTTCTTCGAGATTGCGATGGCCCACAAAGGCACCGGTATTCACGTCGATAGTGCTCATGGCTTCCGCCGGGTCCACTACCAGGTAACCGCCGGACTTGAGCGGCACTTTGCGCTCAAGGGCTTTCTGGATTTCGTCTTCGACGCCATACAGGTCGAAAATCGGCCGCTCGCCCGGGTAATGCTCCAGGCGATCGGCGATTTCCGGCATCAGCTCGGCAACAAATTGCGTAGTGCGCTGGAAGGTTTCCCGCGAGTCGATGCGAATTTTCTCGATCTTCGGGCTGACCAGGTCGCGCAAGGTGCGCAGGGCCAGGCCGAGGTCTTCGTAGATCACGCTGGGGGCGCCGATAGTCTTGATCTGCGCGCCGATCTGGTCCCACAGGCGACGCAGGTAGCGGATGTCCATGAGGATTTCATCGGCACCGGCACCTTCTGCGGCAGTACGCAGGATAAAGCCGCCGGCCTCCTTGATGCCTTCGAGCGCCACGCAGTCACTGACCACCTTTTTCAGGCGCTCGCGCTCGGCTTCGTCTTCGATTTTCAGGGAAATACCGACGTGGGCCGTGCGCGGCATGTACACCAGGTAGCGCGAAGGAATCGACAGTTGCGTGGTCAGGCGTGCGCCCTTTGAGCCAATCGGATCCTTGGTGACTTGCACCACCAGGCTCTGCCCTTCGTGCACCAGGGCGCTGATGCTTTCAACCGCCGGGCCTTCGCGCAGGGAGATTTCCGAAGCATGGATAAACGCAGCGCGGTCCAGGCCGATGTCGACGAACGCCGCTTGCATCCCCGGTAACACACGCACGACCTTGCCTTTATAAATATTGCCGACGATCCCGCGCTTTTGGGTGCGCTCGACGTGCACTTCTTGCAGAACACCGTTCTCTACCACCGCCACGCGCGATTCCATCGGCGTGATATTGATCAGAATCTCTTCACTCATGGCTGGGTCTCGTTCAGGCGTTTTCACAATAGTGACCGATCGCTTAAGGCTTGGCGCTGGAATACGGCGTTTAGCGCACGGTAAGGTTTTGCCAACAGGGTATGCCGAATTGGCCCAGCAGTTCTGCGGTTTCGCAGACCGGCAGGCCAACGACGGCAGAGTAGCTGCCATTGAGTCCGGCGACGAACACCGCCGCCAAGCCTTGGATAGCATAGCCGCCCGCTTTGTCCTGGGGCTCGCCGCTGTGCCAATAAGTGGTGGCTTCGTCCGCTGAAATCCTGCGAAAGCGCACACGACTGCTGACCAGCTGCGTTTCGCAACGCTGGCCGTCAATCAGCGCAATGGCCGTCAACACTTCGTGTTCACGCTCGGAAAGGGCCAGCAACATGGCCAGGGCATCGGCTTGATCCACAGGTTTACCGAGGATCCGGCCGTCGAGGATCACGGCTGTGTCCGCGCCCAGCACACAGGCGCCGGTGGCATCGGCCAAGGTCGCTCGACCGGCCGCAGCCTTGCCGCGCGCCAGGCGTTCTACGTAGGACGCGGGCGATTCATTTGTAAGGGGAGTTTCATCAATGGCGGCGCTGACGACGGTGAACGGCACGCCGATCTGTGTCAGCAGCTCACGCCGCCTCGGGGAGCCCGAGGCCAGATAAAGCGAATTCATGCAGACTCTCCCTGTAGGGTTCGATAACCAGGCAGAGCCTCGCGATCCATTCAATTGATTTTATAGCGACGACGCAATCCACGCAGGCCAAAACTGACCCAGGGCCACAACAGCGCGCTGACCAGCGCGGGCAACACCAGCGCCAGGGTCGGTTGGCGGTTGCCGGTCAAGGCGCTGAGCCACAGCTGTACCAACTGCGCCAGGCCGAAGATCACCAGGATCACCAGGCACTGTTGCCACATCGGGAACATCCGCAGGCGCTGCTGCAATGACAGCACCAGGAAGGTAATCAGGGTCAGGATCAACGCGTTCTGCCCGAGCAGGGTGCCGTAGAGCACATCCTCCATCAGCCCCAGGCACATGGCCGTGACCATCCCGACCTTGTGCGGCAGCGCCAGGGCCCAGAACGCCAGCAGCAAGGCGAGCCACAGCGGGCGCAGGATCTCCATGAATTGCGGCAGCGGCGAAACGCTGAGCAGCAAGCCGATGGCAAAGGTCAGCCAGACGATCCAGCCGTTACGCGAATGAGTACCGGCCATTATTCTTCCCTCTGCCGAGTGGTTGCCGGGGCCGCGGCCGGTGGTTTGGCGGCGGCGGGCGGTTTGGCAGCGGCAGGTGTTGCAGCCGCAGGCTTGGCCGGACGCGCGCTATGGGCCACAGGCTTGACCGGTGTCGCAACCGGCGCGGCTGGCGTTGCCGGAGCGGCTGCCGGGGCAGCAGGTGCCGCCGGTTTTGGCACGGTGGCCGGAATGATCGGCGCGGTGCCGTTTTGCTTGTCTTCCGCTTCCTGGGCCTGGGCGGCTTCGTTGGCACGCTCTTCCGGGGTGCGGTTGTCACTGAACACCAGCAACAGGTAACGGCTGCGGTTCAATGCGGCGGTCGGCACGGCACGCACAATGGCGAACGGCTGGCCGGAATCGTGGATCACTTCCTTGACCGTCGCGACCGGGTAGCCTGCCGGGAACCGCTGACCCAGGCCGGAGCTGACCAGCAGGTCGCCTTCCTTGATGTCGGCGGTGTCTGCGACGTGACGCAACTCCAGGCGTTCCGGGTTACCGGTACCGCTGGCAATCGCCCGCAGGCCGTTGCGGTTGACTTGCACCGGGATGCTGTGGGTGGTGTCGGTCAGCAACAGCACGCGGGAGGTATAAGGCATCAACTCCACCACCTGGCCCATCAAGCCACGGGCATCGAGCACCGGTTGGCCAAGGACTACGCCGTCGCGCTCACCCTTGTTGATGATGATGCGATGGGTGAAGGGGTTCGGATCCATACCGATCAACTCGGCCACTTCGACCTTCTCATTGACCAGCGCAGAGGAATTGAGCAACTCGCGCAGCCGAACGTTCTGCTCGGTGAGGGCCGCGAGCTTTTGCATGCGCCCCTGCAGCAGCAGGTTTTCGGTCTTGAGTTTTTCGTTCTCCGCCACCAGTTCGGTGCGGCTGCCAAATTGACTGGCGACACCCTGATAGAGACGCTGCGGCAGGTCAGTGATCCAGTACGTCTGCATCAGGACCAGCGACATCTGGCTACGCACTGGCTTGAGCAGTGTGAAGCGGGCATCGACCACCATCAGCGCAACCGATAGCACGACCAGCACCAACAGGCGCACGCCCAATGAGGGGCCTTTGGAAAAAAGCGGTTTAATAAGCCGCTCCTCCCAGGCAAATGTTTTCTTTATTCATACGGCATCAAACCGGCCTGGATGCAGATTGAAGAAGATAAACGCCAACAGGCAGCACTGCAAAGTGCTGCCTGTGAGCGAAACATGGGCAAACCAGCAAATTCTTATTCGCTGGAGAGCAGGTCCATGGTGTGTTTATCCATCATTTCCAGTGCACGGCCACCGCCGCGGGCGACGCAGGTCAACGGGTCCTCAGCGACGATCACTGGCAAACCGGTTTCCTGGGCCAGCAACTTGTCGAGGTCGCGCAGCAAGGCGCCACCACCGGTCAGTACCAGGCCACGCTCGGCGATATCGGAAGCCAGTTCCGGAGGCGATTGCTCCAGGGCGCTCTTCACCGCCTGAACGATGGTGGCCAGGGACTCTTGCAGAGCTTCCAGCACTTCATTGGAGTTCAGGGTGAAGGCACGTGGAACGCCTTCGGCCAGGTTGCGACCGCGAACATCGACTTCGCGAACTTCGCCGCCCGGGTAAGCGGTACCGATTTCCTGCTTGATGCGCTCAGCGGTGGATTCGCCGATCAGGCTGCCGTAGTTGCGACGCACGTAGGTGATGATCGCTTCGTCGAAGCGGTCGCCGCCAACCCGTACGGATTCGGCATACACCACACCATTGAGGGAGATCAGGGCGATTTCAGTGGTACCACCACCGATATCCACCACCATCGAACCGCGCGCTTCTTCAACCGGCAGGCCGGCACCGATCGCAGCGGCCATTGGCTCTTCAATCAGGAACACTTCACGGGCACCGGCGCCAAGGGCCGACTCACGGATGGCACGACGTTCCACCTGGGTGGACTTGCACGGAACGCAGATCAGCACACGAGGGCTGGGCTGCAGGAAACTGTTTTCGTGAACCTTGTTGATGAAGTACTGCAGCATCTTTTCGCAGACACTGAAGTCAGCAATCACGCCATCCTTCATCGGACGAATGGCAGCAATGTTGCCCGGTGTTCGGCCCAACATGCGCTTGGCCTCGGTGCCAACGGCAACGACACTTTTCTGATTACCATGGGTCCGAATGGCCACAACCGATGGCTCATTCAGGACGATACCGCGCTCGCGCACGTAAATAAGGGTGTTGGCAGTGCCCAGGTCGATGGAAAGATCGCTGGAAAACATGCCACGCAGTTTCTTGAACATGGGAAAGGGACCCTAGGCAACGCGTGGGTAAAAAAGTGCGGCAAACTCTAACAACGACAGGGATTTTGGGCAAGGCGCCAATGTGCTAAATTGGCCGACTTTCTGTGCACCAACCCCCACAATCGCGGCCATATGACCGTAGAAATGCGGTAGTGTTCCTACAATCTAACACACGGATAGCTTCCGTTCTGTTTTCCACTGGAGAATCCCATGGCGCTTGAACGCTCCGACGTGGAAAAAATCGCTCATTTGGCCTGCCTGGGCCTCAATGAAGCCGATCTTCCACAGACCACCGCAGCCCTGAACAGCATTCTCGGGCTGGTCGACCAAATGCAAGCCGTGAATACCGACGGCATCGAGCCCCTGGCTCACCCGCTGGAAGCCAGCCAGCGCCTGCGCGCCGACGTCGTGACCGAGCGCAATAATCGCGAGGCTTACCAGTCCATCGCGCCAGCGGTCGAAAACGGCCTGTACCTGGTTCCGAAAGTCATCGACTAAAGGGAAAGAGCCTGCAATGCATCAATTGACTCTGGCCGAGATCGCCCGCGGTCTCGCCGACAAAAAGTTTTCTTCCGAAGAGCTGACCACGACCCTGCTGGCGCGTATCGCCGAGCTGGACCCTAAGGTCAACAGCTTCATCAGCATCACCGAAGAGCTGGCCCTGAGCCAGGCCAAGGCCGCCGACGTACGTCGCGCCAACGGTGAGAACGGCGCCCTGTTGGGTGCGCCGATTGCCCACAAGGACCTGTTCTGCACCCAGGGCATTCGCACCAGTTGCGGCTCGAAGATGCTCGACAATTTCAAGGCGCCCTACGACGCCACTGTGGTCGCCAAGCTGGCCGCTGCCGGGGCCGTGACCCTGGGCAAGACCAACATGGACGAATTCGCCATGGGCTCGGCCAACGAGTCGAGCCACTACGGCGCGGTGAAAAACCCGTGGAACCTCGAGCACGTGCCCGGCGGTTCGTCCGGTGGTTCGGCGGCCGCGGTTGCCGCTCGTCTGTTACCTGCCGCCACGGCCACCGACACTGGCGGCTCGATCCGCCAACCGGCCGCTTTCACCAACCTCACCGGTCTGAAACCGACCTACGGTCGCGTTTCCCGCTGGGGCATGATTGCCTACGCCTCCAGTCTCGACCAGGGCGGCCCCCTGGCACGCACCGCTGAAGACTGCGCAATTTTGTTACAAGACATGGCAGGCTTCGATCCGCAGGACTCCACCAGCATTGATGAACCCGTGCCGGACTACAGCACCAGCCTGAATACCTCGATCAAAGGCCTGCGCATCGGCGTGCCGAAAGAGTATTTCAGCGCCGGCCTCGACCCGCGCATCGCCGAACTGGTGGACAACAGCGTCAAGGAGCTGGAAAAGCTCGGCGCCGTGATCAAGGAAATCAGCCTGCCGAACAACCAGCACGCGATTCCGGCCTACTACGTGATCGCGCCGGCAGAAGCGTCCTCCAACCTGTCGCGGTTCGACGGCGTGCGCTTCGGCTACCGCTGCGAAAACCCGAAAGACCTCACCGACCTGTACAAGCGCTCCCGTGGCGAAGGTTTCGGCGCGGAAGTACAACGCCGGATCATGGTCGGTGCCTACGCCCTGTCGGCCGGCTACTACGACGCGTACTACCTCAAGGCGCAAAAGATCCGTCGCCTGATCAAGAACGACTTCATGGCTGCCTTTAATGAAGTCGACGTGATCCTCGGCCCAACCACGCCGAACCCGGCCTGGAAGATCGGCGCCAAGACCGGCGACCCGATCGCCGAGTACCTGGAAGACCTGTACACCATCACCGCCAACCTCGCCGGTCTGCCGGGCTTGTCCATGCCTGCAGGTTTCGTCGATGGCTTGCCGGTGGGCGTGCAACTGCTCGCCCCGTATTTCCAGGAAGGCCGCCTGCTCAATGTGGCGCACCAGTACCAGTTGAACACTGACTGGCACACTCGCACCCCTACCGGCTTCTGAGGAGAACACTATGCAATGGGAAGTCGTGATCGGGCTGGAGATTCATACCCAGCTCGCCACCCAATCGAAGATTTTCTCCGGTAGCGCCACCACGTTCGGCGCAGAACCCAACACCCAGGCCAGCCTGGTAGACCTGGGCATGCCCGGCGTGCTGCCGGTGCTGAACCAGGAAGCGGTGCGCATGGCGGTGATGTTCGGCCTCGCCATCGATGCCGAGATCGGCCAGCACAACGTGTTCGCCCGCAAGAACTACTTCTACCCGGACCTGCCCAAGGGCTACCAGATCAGCCAGATGGAATTGCCGATCGTCGGCAAGGGCTACCTGGACATCCCGCTGGAAGACGGCACCATCAAACGTGTCGGCGTGACCCGTGCGCACCTGGAAGAAGATGCCGGCAAGAGCCTGCATGAAGAATTCAACGGCGCCACCGGTATCGACCTGAACCGCGCCGGCACCCCGCTGCTGGAGATCGTTTCCGAGCCGGACATGCGCAGCGCCAAGGAAGCCGTGGCCTACGTCAAGACGATCCACGCGCTGGTGCGTTACCTCGGGATCTGCGACGGCAACATGGCCGAAGGCTCCCTGCGTTGCGACTGCAACGTGTCGGTGCGGCCAAAGGGCCAGGCCGAATACGGCACCCGCTGCGAGATCAAGAACGTCAACTCGTTCCGTTTCATCGAGAAGGCGATCAACACCGAAGTACGTCGCCAGATCGAGCTGATCGAAGACGGCGGCAAGGTGATCCAGCAGACCCGCCTGTACGACCCGAACAAAGACGAAACCCGCGCCATGCGCAGCAAGGAGGAAGCCAACGACTACCGTTACTTCCCCGATCCGGACCTGTTGCCGGTGGTCATCGAGGACTCGTTCCTGGCTGACGTGCGCGCCACGCTGCCGGAACTGCCACCGCAGAAACGCGAGCGTTTCCAGGCGCAGTTCGGGCTTTCGGTGTATGACGCAAGCGTGCTGGCGTCGAGCCGCGAGCAAGCCAACTACTTCGAAAAAGTCGTGAGCATTGCCGGCGACGCCAAACTGGCGGCCAACTGGGTGATGGTTGAGCTGGGCAGCCTGTTGAACAAACAGGGCCTGGAAATCGACGAAGCACCGGTGTCGGCAGAACAGTTGGGCGGCATGTTGCTGCGGATCAAGGACAACACCATCTCCGGCAAAATCGCCAAGACCGTGTTTGAAGCCATGGCCGCCGGCGAAGGCAACGCTGACGAGATCATCGAAAAGCGCGGCCTGAAGCAAGTCACCGACAGCGGCGCGATTTCGGCCGTGCTCGACGAGATGCTGGCAGCCAATGCCGAACAGGTTGAACAATACCGTGCTGCGGATGAAGCCAAGCGCGGCAAGATGTTCGGCTTCTTTGTCGGCCAGGCGATGAAAGCCTCCAAAGGCAAGGCCAACCCGCAACAGGTCAACGAACTGCTGAAAAGCAAACTCGAAGGCTAAACGCGGTGAAATGGTCGGAGCAGGACCTCACGTCCAACTCTGACCCCTTGTGGGAGCGGGCTTGTGTGGGAGCGGGCTTGCTCGCGAAAGCGGTGGATCAGTCAGCCTATTCGTTGCCTGACACACTGCATTCGCGAGCAAGCCCGCTCCCACCCAAGCCCGCTCCCACATCTGTAAGGGGGGAACCTTGAAAATGAAGCGTCTACTCGGCCTGTTGGCCCTGTTCTCTCTGCTCGCCGGCTGCGCCAGCGGCCTCATCGACCCCAACGGCTATGACGAAACCGGCTCCGCGTCCTACTACGGCGCCAAACACCACGGCAACCGCACTGCCAGCGGTGAACCGTTCAACCAGAATGCCCTGACCGCCGCCCATCGTCGCCTGCCCTTCGGCACGCAGGTGAAGGTCACCAATCTCGACAACAACAAAAGCGTCGTTGTCCGCATCAATGATCGCGGCCCGCATACCCGTGGGCGCCTGATCGACCTTTCACGCAAGGCCGCCGAACAGATCGGTATGATCGGCAGCGGCACCGCGCGCGTTCGCGTGCAAGCCCTCAGCAACTGACCGACGGAGCCCAGGCCATTTCCGCATTAACCGCCCTCTCGCCCTTTAGCCTGATCGAACTGATCAGCGGCCTGCTGCTGTTGATCTTCGGCGCAGAAGTATTAGTGCGCGCCGCCGTGCGCCTGGCGGCCAGCCTCAAGGTGCGCCCGCTGATCATCGGCCTGAGCATCGTCGCCTTCGGCAGCAGCGCGCCGCAGATGGCGATCAGCTTGCAAGCGACCCTGGCGGACAACACCGACATCGCCGTGGGCAGTGTGATCGGCAGCAGCATCTTCAACACCCTCGTGACCCTTGGCCTGGCAGCCCTGATCATTCCGCTGCGGGTCTCCCGGCAACTGGTACGCCTGGATATCCCGATGATGATCATCGCCAGCCTGCTGGTGTTTGTGCTAGCCGCCAATGAAGAACTCACGCCGATCGATGGCCTGTTACTGCTGGTGGCCCTGGTGGCCTACCTCGGCGTGCTGCTCTACCAGACCCGCCACTCCCGCCGCCCGCGCACCCGGGACACTGTGGTGCAGGCGCCGTGGCTGAGCAGCGTGCTGCTGATGCTCGGTGGACTGTTGATCCTCGTACTGGCCGGGCACCTGCTGCTGGGCGCGGCGGTGGACGTGGCCTCTGACCTGGGCCTGTCGGAACGCATCATCGGCCTGACGCTGATTGGCGTCGGCACTTCCCTGCCCTGCCTGGCCACCTCGCTGATCGCCGCCCTGCGCGGCCAGCGGGAAATTGCCGTGGGCAACGTGATCGGCAGCAACCTGTTCAACCTGCTTGGGGTGCTGGGCTTTACCGCCCTGGTGGCGCCCTCGCCGTTGTCGGTGTCGCCCAATGCCCTGGATTTCGACCTGCCGGTAATGCTCGGCGTGGTCGCCCTGTGCCTGCCGGTGTTTTATTCGGGCTACCGCGTCACCCGGGCCGAAGGCCTGGTGTTCCTGGGCCTGTACCTGGTGTACGGGCTGCACGTGGTGTCGTTCACCTTCGGCATGCCGCTGGCCAACAAGCTTGAACAACTGATGCTGTATTACGTCCTGCCAGCGCTGGTGGCTTTCCTGTTGTTCACCTCGCTGCAAGCCTGGCGCCGCCAACACAAGAGGGAATCGCAATGACCGAACAGAAAAAGCCCGGCGTTGAAATGCGCCGCCAGGTGATGGGTGATGTGTTTGTCGATCGGGCGCTGGGCAATGCCACGGAGTTCAGCCAGCCGCTGCAGGATTTCGTCAACGAGCATGCCTGGGGCAGCGTGTGGAATCGCGAAGGGTTGCCGCTGAAAACCCGCAGCCTGATCACCCTCGCCGCGTTGACCGCCCTCAAGTGCCCGCAGGAACTCAAGGGCCACGTGCGCGGCGCGCTGAACAACGGTTGCACCGTGGAGGAGATTCGCGAGGCGCTGCTGCATTGTGCGGTGTATGCCGGTGTGCCGGCGGCGATTGACGCCTTTCGCGCCGCTCAGGAAGTGATCGACAGCTACCAGAAAGACGCCTAGATCCAGCCACCCGCCTGCAACACGAAAATCCCGATATTCGTGGTCACCGCCGCCATCAGGGTGGTGATCACGATAATCGCGGCCGCCAGTTCATGATTGCCCTCCGCCGCCCGCGCCATGACAAAACTGGCCGCCGCCGTGGGCGCGCCGAAGTACAGGAACAGAATCCCCAACTCCGGCCCGCGAAACCCCAGCAGCCACGCCCCCAGGGTCGCGATCACCGGCAGCCAGACCATCTTCATCAGGCTGGCACTCAGGGCCATGTCGCCGCTTTTACGCAGCGCCGCCAACGACAACGTGCCACCGATACAGATCAACGCCAATGGCAACGTCATGTCCGCCAGGTACTGCCCGGAGGATTCCAGCCAGCCAGGCAAGCCAATCTGGAAGTACGCGAAGGGCGCCGCCGCGATCACGCTGATGATCAACGGGTTGGCCAGCACGCTTTTGAAAATGCTCCACGGGTCGGACTTGATCACCGGGCTGTACACCGCCAGCACAATGGTCGACAGGGTGTTGTAGAACAGGATCACCAGCGCCGCGAGCACCGCGCCAAGGGAAATCCCGTAGTCGCCGTACATACTGGCGGCCAGGGCCAGGCCGATCACACCGTTGTTACCGCGAAACGCGCCTTGGGCATAGATGCCGCGATCTTCCCGCGGGCACCGAAAGATCGCCCAGCCCCAGGCCAGGGCGAAGCTCACCAGCGTGGCGACGGCGAAGTAGATCAGCAGGCCGGGCTTGAGGGCTGAATGCAGGTCGGCATGGAGAATCCCGAGGAACAGCAACGCCGGCATAGTGACGTTGAACACCAGGGCCGAAGCGATGTGGATAAAGTTGTCGTTGATCCAGTTGATGCGCTTGAGCAGGACGCCCAGGAACAGCATGGCAAACACCGGCGCGGTGATGTTCAGGGTTTGTAGGAAGATTGCCAGCATGCCGGGGAGAACCTTGGGTGGGCGTCGGTAGGTGGCTAATGATAAGCCAGCATGGCCAGCTTCGTCTGGACTACCGCTTTCGCGAGCAAGCCCGCTCCCACATTTGACCGAGTTCTACCTTTGGAATGCAGTCAAATGTGGGAGCGGGCTTGCTCGCGAAGCAGGCGACTCGGTCTTAAGTAATCGGCGCGGGATTGAACAACGTAATGTCGTTATGCAGCTTGTGCTGCTCCGCCCATGTCTGCTTCTTGCCGCTGGCCACATCCAGGTAGAAGTGGAACAACTCCCAACCCAACTCCTCGATCGTTGCCCGCCCAGTGGCGATCCGCCCGGCATCGATATCAATCAGGTCCGGCCAACGCTGCGCCAGCTCCGTCCGGGTCGAGACCTTCACCACCGGCGCCATCGCCAGCCCATAGGGCGTGCCACGCCCGGTGGTGAACACATGCAAATTCATCCCCGCCGCCAACTGCAACGTGCCGCACACAAAATCACTCGCCGGCGTGGCGCAAAAGATCAGGCCCTTGCGATTGAACCGCTCACCGGGGCCAAGCACGCCGTTGATCGCACTGCTGCCCGACTTGACGATGGAACCCAACGACTTCTCGACAATATTCGACAACCCACCCTTCTTGTTCCCCGGCGTAGTGTTGGCGCTGCGATCCGCCTCGCCCTTGGCCAGGTAGCGGTCGTACCAGTCCATTTCCCGCACCAGTTCCCGGGCCACGTCCTGGTTCTCGGCACGGGAAGTCAGCAGGTAGATCGCATCGCGGACTTCGGTCACTTCGGAAAACATCACCGTCGCGCCCGCCCGCAGCAGCAAATCCGAGGCATAACCCAGCGCCGGGTTCGCGGTAATCCCCGAGAACGCATCACTGCCGCCACACTGCATGCCGAGGATCAACTCCGACGCCGGTACGGTTTCCCGCCGGCGCAGGTCGAGTTTCTTCAGGCGGGTTTCGGCCAGTTCCATGATCTGTTCGATCATTTCGGTAAAGCCGTGGCTGGAGTCCTGCAACCGATACAGCCATGGCTCACTCAGGTCTACCGAGCTGTCGTTTTCATGCATCACCTGCCCGGCCTGCAACTTCTCGCAACCCAGGCTGATCACCAGGGCTTCACCGCCCAGGTTCGGATTGCGCGCCAGGTTACGCACGGTGCGGATCGGGATGTAGGCGTCGGTGGCCGTGATCGCCACGCCGCAGCCGTAGCTGTGGGTCAGCGCCACCACGTCATCGACGTTCGGGTACTTGGGCAGCAACTCGTCCTTGATGCGCTTCACCGCATGGTCCAGCACGCCCGTGACGCACTGAACCGTGGTGGTAATCCCGAGGATATTGCGCGTGCCCACGGTGCCGTCGGCATTGCGATAACCCTCGAAGGTAAAGCCTTCCAGCGGCGCCTGGGCCTCGGGCACTTCAGTGGACAGCGGCAAGCTGTCCAGCGGCGGCGCCGTGGGCATGCGCAGTTGATCTTCCTGCACCCAACTGCCGCGGGGAATCGGGCGCAGGGCATAACCGATGGTCTGGCCGTAGCGAATGATGCGGCCGCCTTCGGGGATGTCTTCCAGCGTCACCTTGTGGCTTTGGGGAATGAAATCCACCGTCACCAGGCCGTCGGGAAACTCGGTCCCCGCCGGTACGCCCTGGTCGTTGACCACAATCACCACGTTATCCAGTGCGTGCAAACGGATGGAGCGTGGCGAATCGGCATGTTCAATCAACTGCATGACGCGGGCCCCTTCAGGAATGCGCTTGGGAAAGTTTAGTCAGCTCGGGGCCTTTGGCCGGCGGCTCCTTGAGCACTACACGCTTGATCGGGCCAACGATCACCACGTAACTGAACACAGCGACCAGCGCGTTGGCGCCAACGAACACCAGGGCCCACTTGAACGAGCCGGTGGTGCTGATGATGTAGCCGATCACAATCGGGGTGGTGATCGACGCGATGTTGCCGAACATGTTGAACAGACCACCGCTCAAACCGGCGATTTGCTTTGGCGAGGTGTCGGAGACTACCGCCCAACCCAGTGCGCCAACGCCTTTACCGAAGAAGGCCAGGGCCATGAAGCCCACCACCATCCATTCGATGTCTACGTAGTTGCAGGCCACGATACTGCAGGAAATCAGCAATCCACCAATGATCGGCGCCTTGCGGGCGAACGTCAGCGAATGGCCTTTGCGCAGCAGATAGTCGGAAATGATCCCGCCCAACACGCCACCGATAAAACCACAGACCGCAGGCAGGGAAGCAATAAAGCCGGCCTTGAGGATCGTCATGCCGCGCTCCTGGACCAGGTACACCGGGAACCAGGTCAGGAAGAAGTAGGTGATGCCGTTGATGCAGTACTGGCCCAGATACACGCCGAGCATCATGCGATTGGTCAGCAATTGACGAATGTAATCCCACTTCGGCCCGTCGACTTTCTTGCCTTTGCCCTTGTCCTGATCCATATCGACCATGCCGCCGTTCTGGGCGATGTGCTGCAGTTCGGCGTCGTTGATCATCGGGTGTTGGCGCGGGCTGTGGATAAGTTTCAGCCAGATCAACGAGAACAGAATGCCGATGCCGCCCATCACGATAAACACGTGCTGCCAGCCGAAGGTGTAGACGATCCAGCCCATCAACGGCGCGAACAACACAGTCGCAAAGTACTGCGCCGAGTTGAAGATCGCCGAGGCCGTACCCCGCTCAGCCGTAGGAAACCACGCCGCCACGATGCGCGCATTTCCGGGGAAGGATGGCGCTTCAGCCAGGCCCACCAGGAAGCGCAACATGAACAGCGCAACGATGGCCGTGGAAACACCGAACTCACCGACATAGCCTTGCAGCACGGTGAACAGTGACCAGGTGAAGATGCTCAGGGCGTAGACTTTTTTCGAACCGAATCGGTCCAGCAGCCAGCCGCCGGGAATTTGCCCGGCCACGTAGGCCCAACCGAATGCGGAGAAGATATAGCCAAGGGTGACCGCGTCGATGCCGAGGTCTTTTTGCAGGCTGGAGCCGGCAATGGCGATGGTGGCCCGGTCGGCGTAGTTGATCGTGGTCACCAGGAACAGCATGAGCAGGATCAAATAGCGGACATGGGTCGGCTTGGTCGCTTGCATGAAGATGTACTCCCACTAATTATTTTTTTTGCGGGTAATCAAATTGTAAGCCTGTGGCGGGCACGGACCCGCCACAGGGTGCAGCCGTTACGAACCGATGTAGCTGGTTTTCACCACGGTGTAGAACTCTTGCGCATAGCGACCCTGCTCACGCGAACCGTAGGATGAACCCTTACGGCCGCCGAATGGAACGTGGTAATCCACACCGGCAGTCGGCAGATTGACCATCACCATCCCGGCCTGGGAATGACGCTTGAAGTGGTTGGCGTATTTCAGCGAGGTGGTGGCGATACCGGCCGAGAGGCCGAACTCGGTGTCGTTGGCCATCGCCAGCGCCGCCTCGTAATCCGCCACGCGCACCACGTTGGCCACCGGCCCGAAGATCTCTTCACGGCTGATGCGCATCGCGGCTTCGCTGTCGGCAAACAGCGTCGGCGCGAGGAAGTAGCCTTCGGTGTCGCAGGTCACCAGCTCACCGCCGCTGACCAGCCGGGCGCCTTCGCTCTGGCCGATGTCGATGTACTTCAAGTCCTGGTCCAGCTGGGCCTGGGAAACCACCGGGCCGATGTCGGTGCCGGTTTTCAGGGCGTGGCCGACCTTGATCGACTTCATCCGCTCGGCCATGGCCGCGACGAACTGGTCGTGAATCCCGGCGGTGACGATAAAGCGGCTGGACGCGGTGCAACGCTGGCCGGTGGAGTAGAACGCGCTCTGCACCGACAGCTCGACGGCTTGCTTGAGGTCGGCGTCGTCGAGAATGATCTGCGGGTTCTTGCCGCCCATTTCCAACTGCACCTTGGCCTGGCGCGACACGCAGCTGACGGCGATCTGACGACCCACGCCCACCGAGCCGGTGAAGCTGATGCCGTCAACTTTCGGGCTGTTGACCATGGCATCGCCGACCACACGGCCGCTGCCCATCACCAGGTTGAACACACCGGCAGGGAAGCCGGCGCGGGAGATGATTTCGGCCAGGGCCCAGGCGCAGCCCGGTACCAGTTCAGCCGGTTTGAGCACCACGCAGTTGCCGTAGGCCAGGGCCGGGGCGATCTTCCAGGCCGGGATGGCAATCGGGAAGTTCCACGGCGTGATCAGGCCAACCACGCCCAACGCCTCACGGGTCACTTCAACGTTGACGCCCGGACGCACCGACGGCAGGTAGTCGCCGGACAGGCGCAGGCATTCACCGGCGAAGAATTTGAAGATGTTACCGGCGCGGGTCACTTCGCCGATGGCTTCCGGCAGGGTCTTGCCCTCTTCCCGGGCCAGCAGGGTGCCGAGTTCTTCGCGACGGGCGAGGATTTCGGTGCCGACTTTATCCAGCGAATCATGACGCGCCTGGATCCCGGAAGTGGACCACGCCGGAAAAGCAGCGCGCGCAGCGTCGATGGCCGCGTGGACCTGGGCGAGGTCAGCCTTGGCGTATTCGCCAATGACATCAGACAACTCCGACGGATTGATGTTGGCCGAGTAGTCGGCGCCGGCAACCCACTGGCCACCGATGTAGTTTTCGAAACGCTTGGCTTGGGACACGAATTCTCTCCTGACGCAAAAAGCCGCTGATTACTCAGCGGCCTTGGTGATGGGTTATTGCGCGCCTTGCTTGTCGATCAACGCGGCCAGGGCTTCGTATTCTTCCGGCAGCAGATCGGTCAGCGGGGTACGCACGGGGCCAGCGTCGTAACCGACGATTTTCGCCCCGGCCTTGACGATGCTCACCGCGTAACCGGCCTTGCGGTTACGGATGTCGAGGTACGGCAGGAAGAAGTCGTCGATGATCTTGCCGACGGTGGCGTGATCTTCCCGGGCGATAGCGTGGTAGAAATCCATCGCGGTTTTTGGAATGAAGTTGAACACCGCCGAGGAGTACACCGGCACGCCCAGGGCCTTGTAGGCAGCGGCGTAAACCTCTGCAGTCGGCAAGCCGCCCAGGTAGCTGAAACGGTCACCGAGGCGACGACGGATCGACACCATCAATTCAATGTCACCCAGGCCGTCCTTGTAACCGATCAGGTTCGGGCAGCGCTCGGCCAGGCGTTCCAGCAGCGGCGCGGTCAGGCGGCAGACGTTGCGGTTGTAGACCACTACACCGATCTTGACCGACTTGCACACCGCTTCAACGTGGGCGGCAACCCCGTCCTGGCTCGCTTCGGTCAGGTAGTGCGGCAGCAGCAACAGGCCTTTGGCGCCCAGACGCTCGGCTTCCTGAGCGTACTCGATGGCCTGGCGGGTGGCACCGCCGACACCGGCAAGAATCGGCACGCTGGTGGCGCAGGTATCAACGGCGGTTTTCACCACTTGCGAATATTCGCTGGCCGCCAGGGAGAAAAACTCACCGGTGCCGCCAGCGGCGAACAAGGCGGTAGCGCCATAAGGGGCCAGCCATTCCAGACGCTTGATGTAGCCCGCCTGGTGGAAATCACCCTGGGCATTGAAATCGGTCACCGGGAAAGACAGCAGACCGTGAGAGAGGATGGACTTCAGTTCTTGTGGATTCATTATTCGAACACCCTGGGCGAAGACTTTCTGTTGTGAGATTACGGATGGTTATCTTGATGTCGTACGTCATCGTACAACTATAAAAATATTCGTCAACTGCAATTCATCGCCGCCCTTCTCGATTGCTGCTTTCTTGACGTAGGAAGTTTTTCCTCTATGCTCGGGATAACTGTATATACGTACAGTTATTACGGAAGATTCCTACGACATAGCAAGGAGCTAACATGTCAGATCTTGAACTCGCCACACCTGTGAAAACCCCGCCAACCCTGCGTTTTGAAGGCGGCGAACACACCGCCATCGGCGACGACACCCTGTTGCGTTTCGTCAAGGACGCCCCGCCGATTCCCGCCCGGCAGGTCGAATTGCACCTGCCCAATGGCCTGGCCCTGAGCTACGGCCAGATCATCGCCCTGGGCGGTGATTTCTATGGCATCCCCGGGCGCCCCATCAACGAAGGCACATCGCCCGCTGATCGTGTGCAGCGCTTTACCGATGCATTCAACTCGCTGGCGGTATTGCCAGCATCACGGGAAGAAGCGGGCAAGATCCTGGCGGTGATGCAAAAGGAGATCAATGCGGTCAACCAGGCAATCAAGGACGGCAAGCAACCCCATGAAGCCTATGACGCACTGGGTGACACCTTGTCCGAGGAATGGAACCGCATCACCGGCGGCGGCAGTGCCGTCTCGGCGCTGATTCCACTGGGGCGCTACCTGAAACTGGCGGCAGACAATGCCGACCACTTTGGCGAATGGGCTTTGGCGGCCTATCTGGCGGGGCATACGGCAGCCTTGCAACAAGCCGTCGTGGCGCATCAGACCGGCACCGACCAGGCGCTGGAACTGGCCTATGCCATGAACAGCTTTGCTGATCACTTTTTGACCGATCTATTTTCCGCCGGGCACCTGCGGGTACCGCGCAAGCAACTGGCGGCGGTGGTGACACCGGGTGAACTGGGCTCGCTGATCAGCCGCTTCATGCACGATGAAGACAGCAAGTTCGGGCTCAATGTGCGCAACGCCCTGGGCGAGCAGTGGCATGCCTACGGTGATAAACGCTATTTCGACAGCAACGATGCGGCCAACCGCGCCATGGTCAAACGCGCCGTGCAGGCCTCGGCCGATGAGATCTTCGAAACGTTTATCAGCGGCATGGCGCCCTCCCCGGCCAACTTCAAGGCACCGCTGTATGTGCCGGACCTGAACGCCGCGCAGAACCCGGCGAACAACTTCTCACCGCTGTTCAAGGCTGAAGGCGACAAGGTGCTGCGACGCAAGGACGTCAACAACCTGAACGACAAGCAGTGGACCAATGATTGGTGGGGTTGGAGCACGTATCTGCTGCTCAAGGACTACACGCCGAATCAGCCGGCCTGAAAGACGTGAGTTAAGCCTCGCGCACTAACCTGTGGCGAGGGAGCCTGCTCCCGTTGGGCTGCGAAGCAGCCCCGGCAAGAACACGGGGTTCTTTCAGACAGAACTCGGGGCAATGGATTTGGGGCCGCTGCGCGGCCCAACGGGAACAAGCTCCCTCGCCACAATGAGCTTTCAAGCCACACGCTTACGTCCAGCCTGGAATCAACCGCGCTGCGCTTCCGCCTCTTCATGGGCATGGCGCAGCCGCTCACGGCTGTTGGTCAGGTGCAACCGCATGGCCGCCCGCGCCGCATCCGAGTCCTGGCGCGCGATCGCCTCGTAGATCTCTTCGTGTTCGCGGCTCAGGCGGCTCATGTAGTGCTGCTGGTCATCATGGGCCAGGCGTGCCGAGTTCAGCCGCGTGCGCGGAATGATGCTGGTGCCCAGGTGGGTCATGATGTCGGTGAAGTAGCGGTTGCCGGTGGACAGGGCAATCTGCAGGTGGAACTGGAAGTCCGACGCCACCGCATCACCGGCGTGGGCCGCACTTTCGTTCAGCGCATCGAGGGCAGCACGCATGCCGGCCAATTGCTCGTCGCTACGACGCTGGGCGGCGAGCCCGGCAGACTCCACTTCCAGGCTGATCCGCAGTTCAAGGATGGCCAGCACATCACGCAGGGTGATGACAGTGGCCGGATCAATCCGGAAACCGCTGGGGCTTGGCGTATCCAGTACAAAAGTGCCGATGCCATGGCGGGTTTCTACCTGCCCGGCGGCCTGCAATCGCGAGATGGCTTCACGCACCACGGTGCGGCTGACCCCATGGGCGTCCATGATCGCCGACTCGGTGGGCAGTTTGTCGCCACGTTTGAGTTGGCCGTCGCGGATCTGCTCGGACAACACCGTGACCAATTCCTGGGCAAGGCTGCGGCGCTTGCGGGGAAGACGAGGGGCGGCGCTGGAGTTTTCCATGATGAATCATCTATCTCGGCGATCTGAAGCACGCATGATAGCCCATGGCGGTTGTACGATCACCGTCCTGTCATGACTTTCATCTATAACCGCCGGGGTTTTTGCCAGGCAAAAAAATGCCCCGGCATCACCGAGGCATTTTCAACGCTGGCCCGAGGGCCCGCGCCTTATTACTTCACCACTTTCAGACTCGGCCGACCGCTTGGACGCGGTGGCTCGGAATCCGGCGGCGGCACATCATCTTCGCCTTCGAGCTCGATCGCTTCGTCATCCTCAAGGGAAGACTCCAGATCAAACACCATGCCCTGGCCATTTTCCCGGGCGTAGATCCCGAGGATGGCACCGATGGGCACGAACAGCGTATGCGGCACACCGCCGAAACGCCCTTCAAAGCTGACCGCTTCATTGTCCATGTGCAGGTGTCGCACGGCACTGGGTGAAACGTTCAGGACGATTTGTCCGTCACTGGCAAAACCTTGCGGTACCTGAACCGCGGGAAACTCGGAATTGACCAGCATGTGCGGGGTGCAATCGTTGTCCACTATCCACTCATAGAGCGCGCGGACCAGGTAAGGTCGACTGGAGTTCATCAACGGCTCCTTAAGCCTTAGCGCATATCGCGTTCGACACCAGACAGACTCGCCTGGAAAGCCTCACGCGCAAACTGGCGCTCCATGTAGTCAAGCAGCGGCTTGGCAGGCCGCGGCAGTTCTATGCCCAAAATCGGCAAGCGCCAGAGTATGGGTAATAGGCAGCAATCCACCAGACTTTGTTCCTCGCTGAGGAAAAAAGGTTTGTCGGCAAACAACGGCGAAACACCGGTCAGGCTCTCGCGCAATTCCTTGCGCGCCTGAACCCGGGCCGCTTCCTTGCTGCGTGAATCCAGAATCAGGTCCACCAGGCCACACCAGTCACGCTGGATCCGATGGATCAGCAGGCGGCTGTTGGCACGCGCCACCGGATACACCGGCAGCAACGGTGGATGGGGATAACGCTCATCCAGGTATTCCATCACCACGGTTGACTCCCACAACGCCAGGTCACGATCGACCAGGGTGGGCAAGCTGCCGTAAGGGTTCACTTCGATCAGTTTCGGCGGGTGACGTCCCACCTCCACACTGATGATCTCTGCGCTGACACCCTTCTCTGCGAGCACGATGCGTACTCGGTGGGAATAGTGGTCGGCGGGGTCGGAGTAACAGGCCAACCGATTGGTCACGCCCATGGCGGTCCTCCTCGCTTGTTGAAATTATCGGAAGCTCAAAAACGAGCGCGCCCAGTGAGCATCTCCGTGACGCCTGGATAAACCAGACTTACCTTCAGAGATGCCGCTGGGCGCGCAAGATTAACAGCAATTACTTACGGTTGGATCAATGCACATCCTTCCAGTATTCGCGTTTCAGCAGATAGGCGAACACGAAGAAGAAGGCCAGGTACAGCAACACATAGGTACCAATGCGCTGATGCTGCAGCTTCACTGGGTTGGCCGAGTAGGCCAGGAAGGTCACCAGATTCTTGACCTTCTCGTCGAACTGCTCTTCGTTCAGCGTGCCGGTCTTCGGCACTATGGTCAGCTGATCGCACGCTTCATGAGTCAAAGGCGTACCGGTGAGCGGATCATACTGCTTCTTGCCGTCTTCGACGATTTGTACTTGCTTGCATCCTACCACTTGGCGACCTTGCAGGCCGACCAGAACGTTAGGCATACCGACGTTCGGGAACACTTTGTTGTTCACGCCGTAGGGACGCGTCGGGTCTTCATAGAAGGATTTCAGGTAGCCATAGAGCCAATCGGTGCCACGCACACGGGCCACCAGGGTCAGGTCGGGCGGTGCAGCCCCGAACCAGGTCTTGGCGTCGGCCGGTTGCATGCCGATGGTCATGTGGTCGCCGATCTTCGCCCCGGTGAACACCGAGTGGCTCAGCATCACGTCATGGGGAATGCCCAGGTCGTCGGCCACTCGCTCGTAACGCTGGAACTTGGCGCTGTGGCAGCCCATGCAGTAGTTGGTGAACGTACGCAGCCCGTCCTGCATTGCGGCTTTGTCCGACACGTCGATGTCGACTTTTTCCAGTTCTGGGCCGTGTTCAGCGGCGAAAGACAGCAGCGGCAGGGCCGCAAGAATGAATGCAACGAATAATTTTTTCATCAGCCAGTCACCCTTTCCGGTACCGGTTTGGTCTTCTCGAGCCGGGTATAGAACGGCATCAGAATGAAGTAGGCGAAGTACAGGAAGGTGCAGACCTGCGACAGCAACGTACGCTCCGGGGTCGGCGCCAATACGCCCAGTACACCCAGGATCACGAACGCAATGCAGAACACCCACAGCCAGATCTTGCTCAGCCAGCCCTTGTAGCGCATGGACTTGACCGGGCTACGGTCGAGCCACGGCAGCACGAACAGCACCGCAATCGCTGCGCCCATGGCGATAACGCCCATGAGTTTGTCGGGAATCGCCCGCAAGATCGCGTAGAACGGAGTGAAGTACCAGACCGGGGCAATGTGTTCCGGGGTCTTGAAGGCGTTCGCCTGTTCGAAGTTCGGTTTCTCGAGGAAATAACCGCCCATCTCCGGGAAAAAGAACACGATCGAGCAGAAGATGAACAGGAACACCACCACACCGACGATATCTTTCACGGTGTAGTACGGGTGGAACGGAATGCCGTCCAGCGGTACGCCGTTTTCGTCCTTGTGCTTCTTGATATCCACGCCGTCGGGGTTGTTCGAACCCACTTCGTGCAACGCCAGGATGTGCAGCACTACCAGGCCCAGGATCACGATCGGCAAGGCCACCACGTGCAAGGCGAAGAAGCGGTTCAGGGTGATCCCGGAGATCAGGTAGTCACCGCGAATCCACTGGGTCAGGTCGTTGCCGATGACCGGGATCGCACCGAACAGCGAGATGATCACCTGGGCGCCCCAATAGGACATCTGGCCCCACGGCAGCAGGTAGCCCATGAAGGCCTCGGCCATCAGCGCCAGGTAGATCAGCATGCCGAACACCCACACCAGCTCGCGAGGCTTCTGGTACGAGCCGTAGAGCAGGCCACGGAACATGTGCATGTAGACGACGATGAAGAACGCCGAGGCGCCGGTGGAGTGCAGCAGACGCAGGATCGAGCCGTACTCGACGTCGCGCATGATGTATTCGACGGAGGCGAAGGCTTCTTCGGCCGACGGGGTGTAGCTCATCGTCAGCCAGACACCGGTAACGATCTGATTGACCAGTACCAGAAGTGCCAGGGAGCCAAAGAAATAGAAGAAGTTGAAGTTCTTCGGTGCGTAGTACTTGCTGAGGTGGTCTTCCCACATCTTGGTCGCGGGGAAGCGCGCATCCACCCAATCCATGAACTTGCTCATCAGGCTTTCTCCCCCTCGTCGACGCCAATGACAATGACACTGTCAGTCTCGTAGTGATGTGGCGGAACTGGCAGGTTCAGTGGTGCAGGTTGTGACTTGTAGACGCGGCCAGCGAGGTCGTAGTGAGAACCGTGGCACGGGCAGAAATAGCCCCCGACCCAGTCCTTGCCCAGGTCCGCGGGCGCCACTTCCGGGCGGAAGGTGGGAGAGCAACCCAAGTGGGTGCAGATACCGATCAGCAGCAGAATTTCCGGCTTGATCGAGCGAATTTCCTTATCGACGTAAGCGGGTTGGTCGGAATTCTTCGAGTCGGGGTCGGACAGCTGGCCCTCGATCTTCTTCAGATTTCCCAGGATTTCCTCGGTACGACGAACGATGAACACTGGCTGACCGCGCCATTCAGCAATCATTTGCTGGCCTGGATCGATCTTGCTGACATTCACCTTCACCGGTGCACCTGCGGCTTTCGCCTTGGCACTGGGAAACCATGACCCCACGAACGGGACCGCAGCCCCCACCGCTCCTGCAGCACCCACCACGGATGTGGCTGCTACCAAGAAGCGACGCCGGCCTGCATTCACGCCGTCATTGCTCATTCAGTCCTCTCCCATCAGCTTTGTGGCCTGTTAAATCAGGCGTCTACTAAGTGTTAAATCTGAACTTATAAAAATTTTGCCGAATGGTAATGAAAAGCCCCACGTCTGACAAGGTAATTACCCCCGGCACTGGCTCCAAGCCTTTGAGTATAGGGGCTCTACGGATGTGGCAAGTTGTCACACAGATTTTTTTACATAAATAGCAGGCAATAAAAAACGCCCAGCTCCGTGAGGAGGCTGGGCGTTTTCTGGAACGTAAAAGCGAATTAACGCTTCGAGTACTGCGGACGCTTACGCGCTTTACGCAGACCAACTTTCTTACGTTCAACTTCACGAGCATCGCGAGTCACGAAGCCAGCTTTGCGCAGAGCGCCACGCAGGGTTTCGTCGTACTGCATCAGAGCGCGAGTGATACCGTGGCGGATTGCGCCAGCTTGACCACTTACACCGCCACCGATAACGGTGACGTAGATGTCGAACTTTTCAACGGTCTCGGTCAATTCCAGCGGCTGACGAACTACCATGCGGGCAGTTTCGCGACCGAAGAAATTTTCCAGAGTGCGGTTGTTGATCGAGATGTTACCAGTACCCGGACGCAGGAAAACGCGAGCGGTAGCGGTTTTGCGACGGCCAGTGCCGTAATTTTGAGTCGCCGACATAATGAACTATTCCGTTAAAACTTCAGTTCTTGGGGCTGCTGAGCAGCATGAGGGTGAGCAGCGCCCGCATAGACTTTCAGCTTGCGATACATGTCGCGACCCAGTGGGCCCTTCGGCAGCATACCTTTGACCGCGATTTCAATCGGGGCTTCAGGCTTTTTGGAGATCAGGCCTTCGAAGTTCGAAGACTTGATACCGCCTGGGAAACCGGAGTGACGGTAGTACATTTTGTCTTGCGCTTTGTTGCCGGTAACACGTACCTGCTCGGCGTTGATGATGACAATGTAGTCACCGGTATCAACGTGAGGGGTGTACTCAGGCTTGTGCTTGCCACGCAGACGGCTGGCGACTTCAGTGGCCAGACGACCCAGGGTCTGACCAGCGGCGTCGACGACAAACCAGTCGCGCTGAACTGTTTCTGGTTTTGCAGTAAAAGTTGTCATTCTTTAATAGCCTCAGGGGCCGCCCTGTAAATTAGACGGCGGATCTTACTGAATAGTGCGTACTTTGACAAGTCAAAGGCAGCCGGATACAGACGCTATCGGGGGCTCGGGTCGGCGCGTCCGTTCAACGGCAAGATTCTTCGGCAGGCGGCGCATCACTTCCACTGCAGAAAGAGGTGGGCAATTATGCAGATTGCCAAAAAAATTTCAACCTGCTTTTATGATTGTTTTCCCCGAAGGAGTACCCGATGGACTATCGACAGCTGGGCCGAACCGATCTGAACGTGAGCGCGATAGCCTTGGGCACCATGACCTGGGGCGAGCAGAACAGCGAGGCAGAGGCCTTCGCACAGATCGAACGGGCCAAGGCCGCGGGGATCAACTTCCTCGACACCGCGGAAATGTACCCGGTGCCGCCCAAGGCCGACACCTACGCCACCACCGAGCGCTACATCGGTAATTACTTCAAAAGCCGCGGCGACCGTGCCGACTGGATCCTCGCCAGCAAGATCGCCGGCCCCGGCAACACCATCGACTACATCCGCGATGGCAGCCTCAAGCACAACCGCAAGCACATCGCCGAAGCCCTGGACGCGAGCCTCAAGCGCCTGCAAACCGACTGGATCGACCTCTACCAGCTGCACTGGCCCGAGCGCAGCACCAACTTTTTCGGCCAACTGGGCTACAAGCACAAGGCCGAAGAAGACCTCACGCCGCTGGAAGAAACCCTCGAAGCCCTGGATGAGCAGGTCAAGGCCGGCAAGATCCGCCACATCGGCCTGTCCAACGAAACCCCGTGGGGCACCATGAAGTTCCTGGCCCTGGCCGAAGCCCGTGGCTGGACCCGCGCGGTGTCGATCCAGAACCCCTACAACCTGCTCAACCGCAGCTTTGAAGTGGGCCTGGCGGAAATCGCCATCCGTGAACAGTGCGGTTTGCTGGCGTATTCACCGCTGGCGTTCGGCATGCTCAGCGGCAAGTACGAAGGTGGCGCACGCCCGGCCAAGGGCCGCCTGAGCCTCTATAGCCGCTTCAGCCGCTACTTCAACCCGCAGTCGGAAGCTGCATGCAGCCGTTACGTGGCACTGGCCCGTGAGCACGGCCTGGACCCGGCGCAGATGGCATTGGCGTTTGTGACCCAACAACCGTTCGTGACTAGCAACATCATTGGCGCCACGACCCTGGACCAGCTGGACAGCAACATCGCCAGCGCCGACCTGAAACTGTCGGATGAGGTGCTGGCAGGGATTGAGGCGATTCAGAAGGATCATCCGAATCCTGCGCCTTGATTGATCTCTAGGCCGCCTTCGCGAGCAAGCCCGCTCCCACATTCCACCGAGTTCCACCTTTGGAATGCAGTCGAATGTGGGAGCGGGCTTGCTCGCGAAGAGGCCCTCAAAAACACCAAGAATTCAAAGCGCCCGTGCGATGATCTCCTTCATGATCTCATTCGTCCCCGCATAAATCCGCTGCACCCGCGCATCTGCCCACGCCCGCGCAATCGGGTATTCCCACATAAACCCATACCCGCCGTGCAGTTGCACACACTCATCCAGCACCTTGCACTGCAGGTCCGTGGCCCAGTATTTGGCCATCGCGGCCGTGGGCACATCGAGCTTGCCTTCCAGGTGCAACTCCATGCACTTGTCGACAAACACCCGGCCGATCTGGGTTTCAGTGGCAATCTCCGCCAGTTTGAATCGGGTGTTCTGGAAGTCGATGATCGCCTTGCCGAACGCCTTGCGGTCCCGGGTGTATTCCAGCGTCCATTGCAACGCCGCCTCGGCTGACGACAGCGCACCAATCGCCACCGTCAAACGCTCCTGCGGCAACTCCTGCATCAGGTAGGCAAAGCCCATCCCCGCCTGGCCCAGCAGATTCTCCTTGGGCACCCGCACATCCTGGAAGAACAGCTCCGATGTATCCTGGGCCTTCATCCCGATCTTCTCCAGGCGCTTGCCCTTGTCGAAACCCGGCGTGTTGGCCTCCACCAGGAACAGGCTGGTGCCCTTGGCGCCGGCCTTGGGATCGGTCTTGGCCACGACGATCACCAGATCAGCCAGGAAGCCATTGGTGATGAACGTCTTGGAGCCGTTGATCACGTATTCATCGCCATCCAGCACCGCCGTGGTCTTGACCCCTTGCAGGTCGGACCCGGCCCCCGGCTCGGTCATGGCAATCGCCGTGACCATTTCCCCGGAGATCAGCTTGGGCAGGTACTTGTGCTTCAGCGCCTCACTGCCGTAATGCAGGATGTAGGGCGCAACAATGTCCGAATGCAGGGAGAAACCAATCCCGGTCAATCCCAGCCGGCTGATCTCCTCGATTACCACCGCGCTGTAGAGAAAGTCCGCCCCGAGGCCGCCGTACTCTTCCGGCAGATGCGAGCAGAGCATCCCCGCCTCCCCCGCCTTGTTCCACAGGTTGCGGTCGATGTAGCCCTGCTTTTCCCATTGCCCGTGGAACGGCGCCGCGTCTTTTTCGAGGAAGGTGCGCACGCTCTGGCGGAAGAGTTCGTGCTCCGAGCTGAACAAGGTTCTGGGAATCATGGGTCACCTGTGTGAATTGTCGGACAAGACCGGGATCACAGAGCCTAAGCCGCGAAGGCGTCACAGGACACTGGACACATGCGACAAAAAATAAGACGATCCAGCCGTCTGGTGACCACTTTCCCCTATAAGAATAAATGAAATTATGTCTAACCAAATCTCCACGCCCTTGCGGCGCGTCAGCATTTTGGCCATTGATCGGGTATTCGCTTCAACCCTCATGCAAGCCAAGGATTTCTTCCACCTCGCGAGCCTGCGCTACGGCAAACAGCTGGGCCAGGGCCTCACTCCCGCCTTCGAAACCCGCCTGGTCAGCCCCGACGGGCAGTCGGTGCGCAGCTTCAGCGATGTGATCATGCCGGTGGACGGCGGCCTCGAAAACGCCGACATCATCGTGCTCCCGGCCTTCTGGGACGATTTCGACTCGTTGTGCCAACGCTACCCCCAAGTGCTGCCCTGGCTGCGTGAACAACACGCCCGTGGCGCGGTGCTGTGCGGCGAAGCCACCGGGGTGTTCTGGCTCGCCGAAGCCGGCCTGCTGGATGGCAAGGAAGCGACCACCTATTGGCGCTTCTTCAACGCTTTCACCGAACGCTTTCCCAAGGTGCAGCTGAACCAGGACAAGCACCTGACCGACGCCGACAACCTCTACTGCGCCGGCGGCACCACTTCAGCCTGCGACCTCTACATCTACCTGATCGAACGCTTCTGCGGCGCCAACATCGCCCAGGCCGTAGCCCGCGACATCCTCTACGAAGTGCAACGCAGCTACGCCCCCGGGCGCATCGGTTTTGGCGGGCAGAAGCTGCACCAGGACGTGATCATCCTGCAGATCCAGCATTGGCTCGAAGAGCACTTCGCCGACAAGTTCCGCTTCGAAGACGTGGCCCGGGAACACGGCATGAGCATCCGCAACTTCATGCGCCGCTTCCAGACCGCTACCGGTGACAAGCCGCTGCACTACCTGCAACGGTTGCGCATCGAGACAGCCAAGGGCCTGCTGTCCGGCAGCCGAAAAAGCATCAAGACCATCAGTTACGAGGTGGGCTACGATGACGCGAGCTTCTTTGCGCGGCTGTTCCGCCAGCATACCGAGCTGTCGCCCAACCAGTATCGCCAGCAATTCCAGCAGGCGGCGTAACCAAAGGGTATACACAGTAAAAATGTGGGAGCTGGCTTGCCTGCGATGGCGGCGTGCCAGGCACCAGAGGCATCAGCTGACAGACCGCTATCGCGGGCAAGCCCGGCTCCCACAGTTGCTTTCTGTTGACCTGGAAATTTTGCATAAAAAAAGGCCCGCATCGCTGCGGGCCTTTTTCATTTCAAGCACATCGCTTACGGCTTGTGCGCCCGCGACAGGAACTCGTGGGACTGCATTTCCAGCAAGCGGCTCAAGGTGCGCTGGAATTCGAAGTTCAAGCGGCCGCCGGTGTAGAGGTCCTTGAGCTCGACTTCCGCCGAGATGATCAGCTTGACGTTGCGGTCGTAGAATTCGTCGACCATGTTGATAAAGCGCCGCGCGATGTCGTCGGTGGTGACGCTCATCTGCTCGACACCGCTCAGGATCACCGCGTGGAAGATCTTGCCCAGTTCGATGTAGTCGTTCTGGCTGCGAGGGCCGTCGCACAGTTCGCGGAATTCGAACCAGGCCACGTCATCGCAGGTGCGCAGCGCGATGATTTCGCGGTTTTCGATGATCAGCTTGTCGTTTTCAACCGCCTGGGTGCATTCCGGCGTCAGCGCGCGGAAGCTCTTGCGCAGGCTTTCCTGGGCCACTTCGTTGAGCGGGTAGTGGAACAGTTCGGCTTGTTCAAGGTGACGCAGGCGGTAGTCGACGCCGCTGTCGACGTTGACGATGTCGGTGTTCTGCTTGATCAGGGCGATGGCCGGCAGGAAACGCGCGCGTTGCAGACCGTCCTTGTACAGGCCGTCGGGCACGATGTTCGAGGTGGCGACCAGGGTCACGCCGTTCTTGAACAACTCTTCCATCAGGGTGCCGAGGATCATCGCGTCGGTGATGTCGGACACGAAGAACTCATCGAAACAGATCACCCGGGCTTCTTCCGAGAAGCGCTTGGCGATGATGGTCAGCGGGTTCTTTTCGCCCGGCAGGGTCTTCATCTCTTCATGCACGCGCTTCATGAAGCGGTGGAAGTGGGTGCGGACCTTTTCCTTGAACGGCAGCGCTTCGAAGAAGGTGTCCACCAGGTAAGTCTTGCCCCGGCCAACACCACCCCAGAAATACAGGCCCTTGACCGGCGTATGGTCTTTCTTGCCAAACAGCTTGCTGAACATGCCCGGCTTGTTCTGCGAGGCCTGGACCAGATCGTCGTACAGGCGCTGCAAATGGCGCACCGCAGTTTCCTGGGCAGCGTCATGGAAGAATTCAGGGCGTTTCAGATCAGCTTGATATCGTTCTAGGGGCGTCATAATTCGTTAGCAAGGCAACAAAAACGGGCCGCCACTGTAACGACGGCCCTGAAGAATGGCAATCAACCCTTGGTCGGGTCAATCCTCGATTGGGGTCAACGCAACGCGCAAGGCTTCGATCGCCGCATCCCGCGAGGCGCTGTCGGCGAACGCCGGGCTATCGGCGACGACTTCACCGTCCAGCCACACGCTGAAGCTCGAGGCTTCACTGCGTACATCCAGCGCCTGACCCGATTGCAGCTGCTTGGTTACGGCGCCTGCGGTTTTACCGTCGGCAAAGTTGCGCGACAGCAGCAGTTGCTCGCCTTCGGCCGCCAGCAAACGGAAGCGGAAGCTGCCGTCGTCTTCGCGGAAGCTGACAAAGCGTGCGGCTTTCGCAGCTTTCTTCTTGGTGGTGGCAGCCACGGCGACCGGATTGACGAACGAGCGCAGGCCCACCGCTTCACGCAGTTCGGCCAGGAACGGTGCAGCCACGGCGCGGGCTTTGCGGGCGCCGACCAGCAGCAGGTCTTCCATGTCCGACGGGCGCGACATCAGTTGGTGATAACGCTCGCGCGCTTCACCCAACTGGCCGTCCAGCAGTTGGAACAGACGGTTCTTCGCCTCGCCCCAGCCCAGGCCTTGCAGCAGTTCACCGCGGAACTCTTCTTCCTGGGTCTGGGTGGCAAATGCCTGGTACAGGGTGAACAGGTGCGAGTTGTCCGGATCCTTGGCTTCGCCCGGCGCGCGGGAGTCGGTGACGATCCGCGAGATCGCGTCCTTCATGTCCTTGGCGCTGGTGAACAACGGGATGGTGTTGTCGTAGCTCTTCGACATCTTGCGGCCATCCAGGCCCGGCAAGGTGGCGACGCTTTCTTCGATCAGCGCTTCGGGCATGGTGAAGAATTCTTTACCCTTGCCGAACAGGTGGTTGAAGCGCTGGCCGATGTCGCGAGCCATTTCCACGTGCTGGATCTGGTCACGACCGACCGGCACCTTGTGGGCGTTGAACATCAGGATGTCCGCGGCCATCAGCACCGGGTAGCTGTACAGGCCCATGGTGATCCCCGCATCCGGGTCTTCGCCGTTCTCCAGGTTCTTGTCCACCGAGGCCTTGTAGGCGTGCGCACGGTTGAGCAAGCCCTTGGCCGCCACGCAGGTCAGCAGCCAGGTCAGCTCGGGGATTTCCGGGATGTCGGACTGGCGGTAGAAGGTTACCCGGTTCACATCCAGGCCACCGGCCAGCCAGGTCGCGGCGATTTCCATGCGCGAGCGCTGGATGCGCTGCGGGTCATCGCACTTGATCAGGGCGTGGTAGTCGGCCAGGAAGTAGAAGGAGTCGGCGTTGGCGTCCTGGCTGGCAAGGATCGCCGGGCGAATCGCGCCGGCGTAGTTGCCCAGGTGCGGCGTGCCGGTGGTGGTGATGCCGGTGAGGATGCGGGTACGGGTCGTCATGGGTGATCGCTTGTCATCAATTCGAAAGACGTGGCAGCACAAGATCCTTGAGATCGGTCAGCTTGCCATGAAAAAAGTGTCCGCATTCTGCCACTTTCAGCAGCTCATGGGGGCGATTCAGGGCCGCGGACCAGTCGTAGACGAGTTGCGGGTCGACCACTTCGTCGGTTTCCGGCTGGATCACGGTCAATGGGCAGCCTTGTGGCAACACGTCGTTATCCCGCAGGCGCATCACGGCCGCGGCCACCATGAACAGGTGCGCGAGTTTTTCGCCCTTGGCTTCCAGGCGGCCGCCGAGGGTGGCCGCGACAAACCCGCCGAAGGAAAAACCCAGCAGGGTGATCGGCAGGTCGGGATGCTTTTCACGCAGCCAGGTGGCTGCCGCTTCGGCGTCGTCGACTTCACCGGTGCCCATATCGTGCGTACCGGCACTGGTGCCGACACCGCGATAATTGAAACGTAACGTGATCAAGCCGGCATCGCGCGCGGTGCGTTGCAGGGTCGATACGACTTTGTTGAGCATGGTGCCGCCCTGCACCGGGTTCGGGTGACAGATCAGCGCCAGGCCACGTGGCTCGGGGTGATCCAGATACAGGGCGTCCAGTTGGCCTACCGGGCCATCGATCAAAACGGGGGTTTCACGCATCAGCAAGGAAGGAACTCCGTGACCTCTCAAGGGGTCGACTCGTCTAGCTAAAAGTCTGTGCATGGCATCATTGCGAGCTTAATCGCGGTATACAGCGCAGGTCCGAGCCGTTAACGTAAAGCAAAGCCGTTTATAGAGGAAGGACTCGTGGAACACTCGCTCTTAGTTTGGTTGTTGCCGACTCTCGCCTTGGTTGCCGGTGTCGCCATTGGATTCCTGGTTGCCCGCCTGCTGCCGAATGCCGCGCCTAACCGCACGCAGCGTCAGCTGGATGACATTCAGGAACGTTTTGACAGTTATCAGAACGAGGTTGTTACCCACTTCAACAGCACCGCGACCCTGGTGAAAAAGCTCACTCAGAGCTATCAGGAAGTACAGGATCATCTCGCCGAGGGTGCCAACCGCCTGGCCCTGGACGACATCACCCGCCAGCGCCTGCTGGCCGCGCTGCATTCCGATGCACCGCACGCTCCACGGGAACGCCTGACCCCTCCGCGGGAAAATCAGGAACCGCCACGGGATTACGCGCCAAAAACGCCAAATGCCCCGGGGATGCTGGATGAGCATTACGGCTTGAAGAAGTAATAGCTTTTCAAGCGGCATAAAAAAGCCCGGCTGATCGATGATCAGCCGGGCTTTTTTGTTGGAATCAGGTCGACCAGACGACACTGATCCAATGTGGGAGCGGGCTTGCTCGCGAATGCGGTGGGTCAGTTAATACATCGGGTGACTGACACACTGCATTCGCGAGCAAGCCCGCTCCCACATTGACCGCGCCCTGCCTCAGGACACGGGTTGTTCTTGTAGCTGCCCGTTCTCGATCCGCACATGCCGCCCATGGAAACGCTTGAGGCTGCTGCGGTGCCCGACGCTGACGATGCTCAACCCCGGCAATTCATCGATCAACGCCTGATACAGCGCCGCCTCATCTTCCTCGTCCATCGCCGAGGTGGCCTCGTCCATGTACAGCCATTGCGGTTCAAACAACAACGCCCGCGCAAACGCCAGGCGCTGTTGCTCACCCGGCGACAGCATGCGCTGCCAGTGATTGGCTTCGTCCAAGCGTGGAATCAGGTGCGCCAGGCGGCAGGTTTCCAGGACCTGTGCATAACGTTGCGCCGGGTACGCGCCCTCCTCCTGTGGATAACTCAACACACCCCGCAAGGTACCAATCGGCAGGTACGGCTTTTGCGGCAGGAACAGATAACGCTCGGCCGGCAAGCGGATGTTGCCGTGGCCGTTTGGCCAGAGATTGCCCATGGCCCGCAGCAAGGTTGACTTGCCGCTGCCGGAACGCCCGCTGAGCATCAATCGCTCACCCTCGGCAACCGTCAGGTTGGCGCCATCCAGCAGGTGACGACCATCCGCCAGATCGAGGCTGAGGTTGCTCATCTGCAAATTGCCGCCCTGGCGTTGCAACTCGATGCCCATGTTGCGGCCTTCGTTTTCTTCCATCGCCTCGCCAAAGCTCAGCAGACGATCACAGGTCGCACGCCAGCTGGCCAACACGGTGTACGCGTCGACAAACCAGCTCAGGCTGCCCTGCACGCTGCCAAACGCACTGGCCACTTGCATCAGCACGCCCAGCTCTATCTGGCCGGAAAAGTAACGCGGCGCTGCCACCACAAACGGGAAGATGATCGCAATCTGCGAGTAACCACTGGTGAAAAAGTTCAGGCGCTTCTTGAGCTGCATGATGCTCCAGAAGTTGCTCCACACCCGCCCGAAACGTGCACTCAGTTGCTGGTGTTCATTCGGCTCGCCATTGAACAGCGCGATGCTTTCCGCGTTCTCGCGCACTCGCACCAGGCTGAAACGCAAGTCGGCCTCGAAGCGTTGCTGGCGGTTGCTCAAGCCGATCAGTTTTCGACCAATCAAGTGGGTCAACCAACTGCCCAGCACGGCATATACCAGTGCCGCCCAGAACATATAGCCGGGAATCGTGATGCCCCAAACCTCGATACTGCCGGACACGCCCCACAGGATCACCGAGAACGACACCAGGCTCACCAGGTTACTGATAAACCCCAGGCCCAGGCTCAGGGTGCTGCTGGTAAAGGCGTTGAGGTCTTCGGAGATACGTTGGTCGGGGTTATCGGTGTAGCCGCCATATTCCAGGTGGTAGTAGTTCTTCTCGCTCAGCCACTTGGCGAAGTAGGTTTCAGTCAGCCAGCGCCGCCAGCGGATGGTGAGCATTTGCTGCAAATAGGAAGTGAACACCCCGGTGACGATCGCCACCACGGCGATCACGCTGAAATACATCAGCAGGTGGGTGAAGGCGTCGTAGTCCTTCTTTTCCAGGGCGTTATAGAAGTCGCGGTTCCAGCTGTTGAACCACACCGACACGGCCACACTGAACAGCGAAAGCCCCAGCACCACCAGCAACAACAGCCAGGCCTTGAACTTCTCCTCACTGCGCCAGTAGGGGGTGATCAGCGCCCAGACTTTCCTTAAAAATTGCCCACGCACCGCGTCATTGACCGCGGAATACTCAGCGTTCTGATTCATTGTTCAGGCTCGGTAGGAAAAAAATAACAGGCGTTTGAACCGATCATAGACGATCGGTTCAGGGCTCCGTGCGGCCTGAAGCAGATTGTTCAGTCGCCGTTCAACGTCGAACCGGGCGTTTCTGCAACTTGCGCTGCAACGTTCGACGATGCATGCCCAGGGCGCGGGCCGTGGCGGAGATGTTGCCTTCGTGCTCGGTCAACACCCGCTGGATGTGTTCCCACTGCAGGCGGTCCACCGACATCGGGTTTTCCGGCACCAGGGTGTCGAGGTCAGCGTGCTCGGAGAGCAAGGCGGCCAGCACGTCGTCGGCATCTGCCGGCTTGCACAGGTAGTTGCAGGCGCCACGCTTGATCGCCTCGACGGCGGTGGCAATGCTGGAATAGCCGGTGAGGATCACCACGCGCATTTCCGGGTCCAGCTCCAGCAGCTTGGGCAGCAGCACCAGGCCGGAGTCGCCGTCCATTTTCAGGTCCAGGGCCGCGTATTCCGGCAGGTCGGCCGTGGCGATGGCCAGGCCTTCCTCGGCGGAACCTGCGGTGCTGACGCGAAAGCCACGACGGCTCATGGCGCGGGCCATCACGCGGGTAAAGGTGGCGTCGTCATCTACCAGCAGCAGGTGCGGCAGTTCTTCGCCTTCGACTTGGATCTCGTCACTCATCGATGTCTCCTCGTGCGACACGGGGCAGGCGCAGCTCGGTGAGCGTGCCGCCTTCCTCATGACTATAGAGTTTCACTGAGCCGCCCGCGCGGGTCACGCTGGCCTTGCTCAAAAACAGGCCCAGGCCGAAGCCTTTGCCCTTGGTGGTAAAGAAGGGCTTGCCGATCTGCTCGGCAATCGCCAGCGGCACACCGGCGCCGTGGTCGCGAATGCTGATGGTGAAGTCTTCCGCATCCCAGTCCAGGGTCACTTCCAACCCTTCCGGGCAGGCATCGGCGGCGTTGTTCAGCAGGTTCAGCAGCGCCTGGGTCAGGTCCGGCGGCGGTGCCATGCGCGGCACCGTGCCCTGGCCCAGCAGGTGAAACCGGTAACTGGCTTCGGGACGCATCAGGTGCCAGCGGTTCAGGGCTTCGTCCAGCCACTGGGTGACGTCTTGCATCTCCACCGCCAGGCGGCGATTGGCCTCGGCGGCGCGCACCAGCTGCTGCAAGGTCAGCTTGCACTGCTTGACCTGTTCCTGCAGCACACTCAGGTCGTCTTGCAGGGCCGGGTCGTGGTGGTCCTGGGTCATTTCCTTGAGCAGTACGCTCATGGTCGCCAGCGGCGTCCCCAATTCGTGGGCCGCGCCGGCGGCCTGGGTGGCAACGGCCAGCAGCTGCTGGTCACGCAGGCCTTCTTCACGGCGAATGGCGCGCAGTTCTTCCTGGCGGCGCAGCTCTTCCGCCATTCGTGCGGCAAAAAAGGTGATGACCGCCGCCGACAGGGCAAAGCTCAGCCACATGCCGTAGATCTGCAGGTTTTCCCGGGCGATGGGGAAGGTCTGCAACGGGTAGAACTGTGCCAGCAGCAGGGTGTACAGGGTCAGGGCAATACCCGACAGCACCACCGAATAACGCCACGGCAAGGTCACCGCCGCGATGGTCAGTGGCACCAGGTAATAGGACACGAACGGGTTGGTGGAGCCGCCGGAGAAGTACAGCAACACGCTGTGGATAAACAGGTCGCAGGCCAGTTGCAGGGCGTATTCCAGCTCGGTCACAGGCCACGTGGTGCGCAGCCGGATGACGGTAAATACACACAGCACCGTGGAGAAGCCGAGGGTCACGGCCAACTGCAACCAGGGCAGCGGCAGCAGTTTGAACCAATAGGCGAGCCCCACCGAACCGGCCTGTGCGGCCAGCACCAGGGTGCGGATGAACGTCAGGCGCCAAAGGTTCTGGCGGGTGGCGGAAGTCAGTTTTACGGCGGCGAGCATGAGCTCTCCCGATGAGCGCTGCAGGCGGATCGCACGGAGTATAAACGAAGCGACAGCGCTGGCACGGCGTGTGTGGCTCTTTGACGCAGGGGTCAGGATCATGACCGTTCGTCGGCATCCGCCAACTTGTAGCGAATGTGTAAACCCGAAGAACTGAAACCTTGCGTCTACAGTCTTACCGAACACGAACATCTCAAGGAGCTTACATGTCTCGTTTCATTCGCAGTGCAGCCACCCTCACCCTCGGCGCCGCTACCCTCGCCAGCCTGCCGGCCATGGCCGCTGACGAACTGCATTACAACCAGATTTCCCTGCGTGCCGAAGTCAGCCAGGAAGTGGCGCGCGACCAGATGATCGTCACCCTGTACACCGAGTCGCAGAACACCGACCCGGCCAAGCTTGCCGCCGAAATCACCACCACCATGAACAAGGCGCTGGCCCAGGCCCGCGAAGTCAAAGGCGTGACCCTGCGCCAGGGTAGCCGCAACAGCTACCCGATCTACGACAACAAGAACCAGAAAATCACCGGATGGCGTGAACGCGCTGAGCTGCGCATGGAAAGTGCCGACTTCGCCGCCCTGTCCAAGCTCACCGGCGACATGCTGACCAACCTGAAAATGGACAGCATGGACTTCGCCATCGCCAACCCGACCCGCAAGGCCAGCGAAGATGCCCTGCTTAAAGAAGCGGTCACCGCATTCAAGGCCCGTGCCCAACTGGCCACCGATGCGCTGGGCGGCAAGGGCTACAAGATCGTCAACCTGAACTTCAACACCAACGGTTATCCACAGCCGTATGCACGTGGCGGGATGATGATGAAAGCCGCAGCGATGGATTCGGCACCGACGCCGGAAGTCGAAGCCGGCACCAGCCAGGTCAACATGACCGCAGATGGCGTGATCGAAGTCCAGATGCCTTGATCGAGCGGTACCCCAGTTGCAATGACGCTGCCCACGGGCAGCGTTTTTTTTTGCCTGCGCACTTCATTCAAGAAGTATCAGCGGTAATAACCGGATATCAGCTTAAGAAAATACTCAATGGCTGAGAGTGTTCTGGTCCACACACCTTGAAGCGCACCGGCGATAAATCTTTTCAGCTTATAACCCGCGTAATGGCGAACTACATCTTCCCCATCAAAGAACGGAACACGCCTACATGCTGAACCACCTATGGCGGACATCACATCATTCCTGCACACCATGCACATCAGGATTTGTCATATGACCACCATAGGTTCCATCGCGGCAAACAACGGCTTCTTCCTTGATACCCCCTCCTCGGCAGGTATTGCCGAAGAACAGGGAAAACCCCGCCAAGGTACGGATACTTCACGGCAGACATATTCGCCAGGGCAGCCCGTAAAGGCAGCCGATCGGGCCACCGACACTCCCGCATCACGACCCCGCCGTCACACTCACGACGTGTTGATCCCGGGATTGCCATACAACAAGACAGTCGAAAACTACATTCGCAGTGCAACGACAGGGTTCGAGACGCCCCTGGAAAGCACCGCCAACCTTATCAAGGCCGAAATCAAGAAAAAGTGGGGCGAGGACGTTGATCCGGACAACACGTTTATTACCACCTTCAACTACGACCCGACACGGGGAAGGCCTCCTCGCAATGCAAAGGTACTGAACCGGATAACCTTGACCCAGGCGGCCCTGCAAGATGTGCAGAAAAAAAACAACACCGATGAACACCAGACGCCCGAGGAAAAAACACGCACGACCCTGCATACCTGGCTGGAACGGCTACTGACGTTTTCGCCGCTGGGCCAGGCGGGGCTTGCCATTGACTCTGCCGTCAATGCCCAGCAGACCTATGAGTTTATATACCGCGCCTCCCCGCCCGGCCAGCGCCAGCAATACAACGAGTCGATGCGGATCAAAAAGACCCCGGAGCAATTCAGGGAATTGGTGTGGAACACCGAACGCGCCGCGCCGTATAAAACATTCCTGGATACGTTCTGGCCCAGCCACGAAAGCAAATACACGGCATTGACCAAGGCCTCCTTCGTTGCCGCCATCCTGCTCCAGGAAAAGACCGGCAGCCTGAGCCCAAGCGACAAGGAACTGGCGCTACGCGCAGCGAACTTGACCACCGATAAAGACTGGTCGAACCTCCGCGTCGAGGACCTGAAAGCCTCTGCCGCCCAGGACCCAGGCCTGGAAATGGGTCTGCTCAGCATCAACGGTTTTCAATCTTCGGACCTGCTGTACATCACCGACAAAAACCCCAAGGTCACCGATGACGGCAAGATCATCAGCCCCACGCTTTTGTATATTCCCGGCAACTCGTCGCCTATTCATCGCTTTGACAGCCAGGCCCAGATGAAAAACTGGCTGGCTGAGCAAGCTGCCGACCCCACCAAGCGCGAAGCCCTTTCAACCCATTTCACGCTGCGTGACCAGGCCGACCGGACGTTCTCCGACGGCGTGAACCAGACACTGACCGGGCTGGGTGGCTGGCACCGCAAAGACGCGCCGGATGCCGATGTGTTGGAGCGCCTGAATGAATTCAACCCGCAGACTTTCATCACCACCGAACCCCTCGCCCAGGACCCATTCGAGGCCATTACTGCCCGCCAGAAAGATCGCTCGTACAAGGATGCCGAGACCCAAATCGTCACCGACAGCGACGTGACCAAAGCCAACATCCTCAAAGGCCTGGAAACCGCCACCAAGGTCGCGATGCTGATGACGCCGCTGGCACTGGTGATGCCCGAAGTCGCCGTGGCCCTCGAGGTGTTCTACGTCGCCTCCGGCGTAGCGGAGGCCGGTATCGGCATCGATGACGTCAAGCACGGCAAGAAAGGCGGGGCCGACCATATCGTGTTCGGAGTGCTCAATGCGCTGCCGACGGTGGCTTCGGGCGCAACTTCACTGGTGGAGAAAGGGATAGAGAGGGCCTCGAAAGCCCTTGAGTCCTCCACCCGCATCGCCCTCACGCGCGAAGTCGAGCCGGGAGCTGCAGGGGCAAGCGTGCTGGTACCTGAGGGCCTGTCCGCAGACCAGACCTTCCTGATCAAGCGTGCAACCCATACCGATGTAGTGGTCGGGGATGACGTTTACCGCTACGACCCCGCACAACCGGACGCCTTGACCAAGATGGGGCCTACCGAGCATGCCGAGCCGCTGGAGGATTTTGAAGCCGTTTGTGCGCCGGTTGGGCGCCGCGTAAAGCGCAACATTGACAGCTTGTGCTACACAAAAATGATCGAGGACGCCGATACATCGGTCGCTCAAGACGCCCAGGCACTTGAGCATCGGCGTCTCTTGCCGGGCGCCCCAACGCAGGAAGGCGCGCGGACCGTGGTGCATGAGCACAGGCTGTATAGAGTGAGCGACACATCCAGCCAGGAGCTGATGTCGGTGCCCGGGCACACGCCGGTTACCTACCGCAACCAAACCAGCGGGGTGGTGCTCAATGAGCCGGACTTCGGCTATGAAGATATCGGTCAACCACGGGCGCTCAACCAGGAAACCGTGGTTGTAAAGCTGGACCAGATCAGTGATCTCAGTGATGACCAGCGCGTCCTGAGGGGCATAAAAATACCCTACGCAGGAATAGATTATGTGGTGGTCGAGGGCGATACCGGCATTTACTACGTGGCCGAATACGACGGTTCGAACCCTGCGCTCAACTTTCAACGCATCGCCGCAAACACCGATCCGGCCAGCCGGGACATCATCAGGCTGCATGACGAGTACAAGGACCTCTATCGTGACATTTCCGGAAAAACCCACAATAACGATCTGGTGATACTGCCCTCCCTGGACTCACTGGCAAAAAAACTGAGCCTTGAATACAACTTCACACCCGATCAAGCCACCCAACTGGACCGAGTCCTGGCCGGACTGTCCGATGAGAAGAAACGTGAAGTTCTACTGGCAGTCTATGCCTGGGACAAGAAGGTAGAGGTGGCCGCCAAGACCATACAACTTGAGCCCCTTCAAAAGCCTCACTATTTCGGGCAGCTCACGGTCAACGAGCAAAACAAGGCCTACGCCCGTTGGGGCAAGAGAACGGTGGAGGAACAGTTCCAGACAACCGGTATACGGTCGGCCAACCAGAAAACCCTGGCCGATGCCGGTAACAGTCTGCGCAGCGACGTGGCCAATGAAATAGTGACCTGGCTATACACTCGAACCGGCGCGCCCAACTACTCGGAGGTCATCCTGAAAACGGGGGCCGGCAATTGCGACCAGATGGCCAGGGTCGCCACCGATACCGTTAACGCCAGTGGCGGCTTTGCCCGCATTGCACAAGTGCAGGGACACACCTTCAGCGTGGTCGGCGGCCCCGCAAGTCAGCCTAACCTCTTGACCGCTGGATTTGCCGAGCCCGAATGGGCTGATGCGTGGATAGTGGACACATGGGCCGGTATCACTTGTCCGGCCAACGAGTACCACGGCCAATTCGCACAACGCATGCAGGAATGGAGCGACGAGGGCCGGCAAATCCTGATCGGAGATGGTGGTACGCCGCCTCGGCACGTCTGGAGCGATCCTATGGACCCGCGGTGGATACAGTCCACCGTTTATGGCGGCGCACAGGTGTTTTAAGGCGATCGCCGCGACGCAGGCGCTTATCTCAACCTGGGTAACCCGAACGGCGGCAATCGTGGTGACCGCCGTTCTCGTTCGTGTAGCGTTCACCTGCCATTTCAAGGAGCAGGACTGCAATGCCGCTGCCTTCGGGCAGCATTTTTTTGCCTGGCACTTAATTCAAGAAGTTTCAGCGGTAATAACCGGTTACCAGCTTCAGAAAATGCTTAATCGCCGGGCGTCTGCTGTTCCGGACACATTGAAGTGCGTTGGTGATAAATCTTTTCAACTTATAACCCGTGCAATGGACAACTACATCCTCACCCTCAACGAGCGGAACACGCCTGGACGCTGCACCACTCATGGCGTAGATCACCGTACTCCTCATCCACAGTTTATGGCGGCGCAGATGCGTGCAATCAACATCCAGCCAGGTAATCTGAAATGACAAGCTCAGTTCAACTTAACATTGTCCATTACCCAAAAACACCGCTACCCGGTACGACTCAAGAACAACGTACCGAGGCGCTGGAACGGATACCGCCAACGCCATTGAAGAGTACCGATATTTATGAAACGGACAACGTTGGCACTGCCGCCAGGAACGAGTCTGATATCTACAAGGCAACCATTTACGGACCCGACTTTGTTCACGCGCCAGGCGATGGGTATATCTACAATGAGCGAGAGGCTCATATCGATGCCTATGCCAATCGTGTAAAGACGCAGATCGAAAATATAGAAAGTGGCACTGAAGGCGAACGAAACGTCAAGTTCCAGAACGTGCGCCTGTTCATGGACCCCGCAGGATACTTCAGTGGGGGTTTATTGGCAGCCGGGTTCGACCCGCATGAAAAGTTCACGGTAACGTTCAATACCTATGTCGGTATGGGCACAGCACAAAATCTCTCTGATACCCAGACACACACTTATTTCGCATGGGAAATTGCAGCGGGTGCTCTAGCGCACGACAGACCCGCACGTGGTGGGGTTTTAAATTTTCCTGAAATGGAAATAGAAAAAAAAGACCGGACAAAAATCAATGATTTGGAAGCGTTCGGCCGACAACTTCAAGCTCGCTGGGAGAAAGACATAGCCGCGCCGATGCGCGAGGGCTCCGGAACAATAGCAGAGCGATCGGGAAAAGCAGACGCCTATGTAACACGGGGCACGTTGCTGAGCCTTCGTAGTGACACGGAAAATTTCGCAAGGTTAAGCCCTGCCGGCCAGGAAGCGGTGAATCGCACGCTGGACAAGAATGGGCAAGTGATTATCCCCAATATTTACGGCTACCCCATGAGCGGGTATGCCTTTATCCCCTACACGCCTTACGATGGCAATCCCGCCAATCGCCCCAATCAGGGAGTCATGATCGACTTGAAGAACGGCGCTGTCCGCGAGATAAAAGGCGATGAAGAATTTGCGAACTGGGCCAAAGACAATCGTGATGAATTGATGCGCCGTTTCAATACCGGTGATATGCAAGGGGGACACAATGCCCACTGGCCACCGGCCGGGGCGGTGCTCGACAGCCTCATCCAGGATAATCGGTCGCGATATCCGGGGTACGAACACTGGTACAAAGATAAATCCGTGCCGGTACGAGAGCTATTCAACTACACCGAATCGCGAAAAGCAGGTTATGGGCTGCAATTTGGCGATCTGAACAAAGGTATCGCCCCCCACTATCAGGAGCAGAACGCCAACAATGCGGTGTGGGCCGACCAGACGGATGTGTTTGGTGCCTCGCAGCAAGCCTGGAAGTCGGTGAAAGACACCTGGGGCAAAACCTTTGGTAATCTGCCCATTGTTGGCAATATAGGCAATATCGTGTTTGGCGTGCATGACAGCCTCTATGGCAAGACCGCAGGCGAGCGCACAGGGGGAACTGCTGCGGCCGTCATCTCAAGCCTGATGCTGGCACACGAAGTTGCACCCGGTTTGGTCGAGGCGAGCCTGGGTGAAACTCCGATTACGTTCAACTCCACCGTTACTGAAGACTACCGCTGGAACTATAATTCGCAGAAGAGCGAATTTGAGCTGACACGCGTTTCGAAAGTATCCGGCGATAGTCATCCGGACCCGTCTTTAAATGAAATTGAGTCGAGTGGACCAGAGGCCCCCCCGGCATCTATCAACGTAGACGGCGTCGAACTGCCGCCCCTGAAAACGGTTAAAAATCTGCCGGTCGGCGAAGCCCTTTTTTCTACTGCTGAAAAAACCAGTATTCTCAGTGGAGAAATAGATAGCCTGAACACTATCAACGATAAACTTTACACGTTCGTGGATGTGAACAAACAAGGTTCGGCCCAGCGATTGAACATACTGGTACACGGTAAAGTCGATGAGACTACCGGGGTCGCAAAAGTTTCTTATGATGGAAAGCTCAATAGTCCGGATGAATTGCTGGATACGCTTCACAGCAAAGGGATCCATCCGGAAGAGTTCGACAACGTGCGCCTGCTGTCATGTGACTCCGCAACCGGTGGGGATGCTTCGTTTGCCGCTCAATTCCAAAAGTTGATTGGCCGCCCTGTCAAAGGTTATAGCGGTACCTTGACCGCCAACCTGTCCCCGGAACAAGTAAAAGCAGCCATTGATAAAGTAGAACACCTCTACCTGGAGAACTTATCCGCACAAAAAATCCCGATCACCGACAACGTCCGTACCGCAGTAAGAGCTCAGGCTGAACAGTATGTCAGCGAAGAAATGGCGCGGATCAAGAAATTCAAGCCGTCAAAGAACAACCCGTACTGGAATCCGTTCAAGTGGTGGGCGTTCACTTATAAACCCGAACACTTTCCGGCCAAATCGTAGCGACCTGGAATAGCCGAATCCCGGAGACACTGGGGCCTCGCATGCTTATCTCTACCTGAGTGACAAGAACGGCGGTAACCTCGGTGACTGCCGTTTTCGTTCGGGCACTATTTGCCTGCCACTTCAGGGGTCTCCATGGAAAGAATCACCTTAAAACCGCTGCTCCTTGCTGCCGGCCTGCTGGCATTCATGCCCATGGCCCAGGCAGCCGGCACCCTGGTCTACTGCTCCGAAGCCAGCCCCGCCGGCTTCGACCCCAGCCAGTACACCAGCGGCACCGATTTCGATGCCTCCGCCGAAACCGTGTTCAACCGCCTGACCCAGTTCAAGCGTGGCGGCACTGAAGTCGAACCCGGCCTGGCAACCAATTGGGACGTGTCCAAAGACGGCCTGATGTATACCTTCCACCTGCGCGATGGCGTCAAGTTCCACACCACCGACTATTTCACCCCGACCCGTGATTTCAACGCCGACGACGTGTTCTTCACCTTCCAGCGCCTGCTGGATCCCGAGACCCCGTTCCGCAAGGCCTATCCATCGGAGTCGCCCTACTTCACCGACATGGGCTTGAACACCACGATCAAGAGCGTCGAAAAACTCGACGAGCACACCGTGCGCTTCAACCTGAACAACGTTGACGCCTCCTTCGTGCAGAACCTGGCCATGAGCTTCGCCTCGGTGCAGTCCGCCGAATATGCCGCGCAGTTGCTCAAGGAAGGCAAGGCCGCGGACATCAATCAGAAGCCGGTGGGCACCGGGCCATTTGTGTTCAAGCGTTACCAGAAGGATTCGCAGATTCGCTACAGCGCCAATAAACAGTATTGGAAGCCCGAAGATGTGAAGCTCGACAACCTGGTGTTCTCGATCACCCCGGACGCCGCCGTGCGCCTGCAAAAGCTCAAGGCCGGCGAGTGCCAGGTCAGCGGTTACCCGCGCCCTTCCGACATCGAAGTGATGAAGCAAGACCCCAACCTGCGGGTTCTTCAGCAAGCCGGCTTCAACCTGGGCTTTCTCGCCTACAACGTGACCCACCCGCCCCTGGACCAGCTCAAGGTGCGCCAGGCGCTGGACATGGCCATCGACAAGCCGGCAATTATCAAGGCGGTGTACCAGAGCGCCGGACAATTGGCGCAGAACGCCCTGCCTCCGGCCCAGTGGTCTTATGACCCGACAATCAAGGACGCGCCCTACGATCCGGCCAAGGCGCGGGCGCTACTAAAAGAAGCAGGGGTTGCACCAGGTACCACCCTCAACCTGTGGGCGATGACCGTACAACGCGCGTCGAATCCCAATGCCCGGATGTCGGCGCAGATGATCCAGCAGGATTGGGAAAAGATTGGCATCAAGGCCAATATCGTCAGCTATGAGTGGGGCGAGTACATCAAACGCGCCAAAGCCGGCGAGCACGACGTGATGATCTACGGCTGGACCGGCGACAACGGCGACCCGGATAACTGGCTCGGCGTGCTCTACAGTTGTGCCGCGGTGAAGGGCAGCAACTATGCAAAATGGTGTAACCCGGCCTACGACAAACTGGTGCAGCAGGCCAAGGTCAGCAGCGACCGCGAGCAGCGCATCAAGTGGTATCAACAGGCACAAAAAATCCTTAAGGAACAAGTACCTATAACGCCTATCGCAAACTCGACGGTTTTCCAGCCCCTGCGAAAGGAAGTGCAGGACTTCAAGATCAGTCCTTTTGGACTCACTCCCTTCTACGGCGTCAGTCTGAATAAGTAACAGCCGCGCCCCAACCGAGTGCGCCAGACGCCTCGGTTGGGCATTCCTGGTGCAGCCCTCGCACCGAAAAAAACCCTCAAAAGTGCGTAAATGTGTCTGAACTTACACATATGCGACATTCGTGTACGTTCGTACCACTGTTTAGCCGTTGTAGGCTCTCAACATCTTGCATTGGGTATGGGCCCTGCATAAGTATCCGCAGGTCGACTCACGAGGTCGCCCTCACTACCAAAAATGACAACAAATCATGAGGCCAACATGCTTAAACACGCAGTCATTCCGTTATTAGTCAGCGCCGGTTTAATGGCTGCTGCACCTTTCGCCCAAGCGGCGAGCAACCTGGTGTTCTGCTCCGAAGGGAGCCCGGCCGGTTTTGATCCAGGCCAGTACACCACCGGAACAGACTTCGATGCTTCGGCCGAAACCATGTTCAACCGTCTGACCCAGTTCGAGCGCGGCGGCACCGCTGTTGTTCCTGGGCTCGCCACGACCTGGGACGTTTCCCCGGATGGCCTGACGTACACCTTCCACCTGCGTGAAGGCGTCAAGTTCCACACCACCCCGTACTTCAAGCCAACTCGTGAATTCACGGCTGACGACGTACTGTTCACCTTCAACCGGATGATCAATAAAGACGATCCGTTCCGTAAAGCCTACCCGACCGAGTTCCCGTACTTCACGGACATGGGTATGGACACCAACATCAAGAACATCGAGAAAGTCGATGACCACACCGTCAAGTTCACCCTTGGCACCGTGGACGCCGCCTTCATCCAGAACCTGGCAATGAGCTTCGCCTCCATCCAGTCGGCTGAATACGCCGCCCAGCTGTTGAAGGAAGGCAAGGCACAGGACATCAACCAGAAGCCAATCGGCACTGGTCCGTTCGTGTTCAAGAGCTACCAGAAAGACTCCAACATCCGTTACACCGGCAACAAGGATTACTGGAAACCTGAAGACGTGAAGATCGACAACCTGATCTTCGCCATCACTACCGACCCGTCGGTGCGTATCCAGAAGCTGAAGAAAAACGAATGCCAGGTGACCCTGTTCCCACGTCCGGCCGACCTCAAGGCGCTGGGTGAAGACAAGGACCTGAAACTGCCGCACCAGGCCGGTTTCAACCTGGGCTACATCGCCTACAACGTAATGCCGGTCCTCAAGGGCCAGACCGCGCCTAACCCGCTGTCCGACCTGCGCGTGCGTGAGGCCCTGGACATGTCGGTGAACAAGCAGCAGATCATCGACTCGGTGTACCAGGGCGCAGGCCAACTGGCTGTCAACGCCATGCCGCCAACCCAGTGGTCCTATGACACCACCATCAAGGATGCGCCGTTTGATGTGACCAAAGCCAAGGCTTTGCTCAAGGAAGCCGGCGTCAAGGAAGGCACCGAGATCACCCTGTGGGCGATGCCGGTCCAGCGTCCGTACAACCCGAACGCCAAGCTGATGGCCGAGATGCTGCAGAACGACTGGAAACAGATCGGCCTGAAAGTGAACATCGTCAGCTATGAGTGGGGCGAGTACATCAAGCGTTCCAAAGGCGGCGAGAACCAGGCCATGATCATTGGCTGGAGCGGCGACAATGGTGACCCGGACAACTGGCTGAACGTGCTGTTCGGCTGCGATTCCCTGGCCGGCAACAACTTCTCCAAGTGGTGCGACAAGAAATTCGACGGCATCGTGAAAGAAGCCAAGGCGACTTCCGACGTAGCCAAACGCACCGAGCTGTACAAGCAGGCGCAACATATCCTCAAAGATGCAGTCCCGATGACACCTATCGCGCACTCGACGGTGTATCAACCCATGCGCAACAACGTGCAGGACTTCAAGATCAGCCCATTTGGCTTGAACTCCTTCTACGGCGTGAGCGTAAGCGGCAAGTAAGGATCTCTGGCGGCGACGTTTCATAACGTCGCCGTTATTGCATCCGCCAAGACCGTAGGAAACAGACCACCTCCGCACACGCTGCCGTCCTACGGCAGCTAACTGCGAATCGCGGCTCCGTTACCTACAAGGTCTGTCAGATTCGTTGCATTTACTGCCCGGCTCCCGACCCATAACGTCGTGGTACGGCAGACGCATCGTCTCTGTAGGGCAACTGCCGTTGTGGGATCAGTGTTGTCGCAAGGTCGTGAATGACCTTGCGATTGCTCACTGACGAAAACAACAAACAAGGATCGGGATTGTTATGCGCCATACCACCGTTCTATCCGCGATATTTGGCACCAGCCTGCTGGCTGTGGCCTCGATGGGCCAGGCTGCCGATAAAAAGAGCCTGGTGTTTTGCTCCGAAGGCAGCCCGGCGGGCTTCGACACCGCGCAATACACGACGGCCACCGATAACGACGCCGCCGAGCCTATCTACAACCGCTTGGCCGAGTTTGAAAAAGGCGCGACCAATGTCGTACCGGGCCTGGCAACCCGTTGGGATATTTCCGAAGACGGCCTGACCTATACCTTCCACCTGCGTGAAGGGGTGAAATTCCACGGCAACAAGGACTTCAAGCCGACGCGCGACTTCAACGCCGACGACGTGCTGTTCACCTTCAATCGCATGCTTGACCCCGAACACCCGTTCCGCAAGGCCTACCCCACCGAGTTTCCGTACTTCAACGGGATGAGCCTGAACAAGAATATCGCCAAGGTCGAGAAAACCGACCCGCACACCGTGGTGATGACCCTGAACACGGTCGACGCCGCGTTTATCCAGAACATCGCCATGAGCTTCGCCTCGATCCTGTCGGCTGAATACGCCGACCACTTGCTCAAGGTCGGCAAGCCCAGCGACATCAACCAGAAGCCGATCGGCACCGGGCCGTTCGTGTTCCAGCGCTACCAGAAAGACTCGCAGATTCGCTACACCGGCAACAAACAGTACTGGGACCCGAGCCGCGTGAAGCTCGACCAGCTGATTTTTGCGATCAACACCGACGCCTCGGTACGGGTGCAAAAGCTCAAGGCCGGCGAATGCCAGATCACCCTGCACCCGCGCCCGGCCGACGTCGAAGCCCTGAAGGCCGACCCGAACCTGCAACTGCTGACCAAGCCAGGCTTTAACCTCGGCTACATCGCCTATAACGTGCGGCACAAGCCCTTCGACCAGCTCGAAGTGCGCCAGGCCCTGGACATGGCGGTGAACAAGCAGAGCATCCTCAACGCCGTGTACCAGGGCGCGGGGCAACTGGCGGTCAACGCCATGCCGCCGACCCAGTGGTCTTACGACGACACCATCAAGGACGCCGCCTACAACCCGGAAAAAGCCAAGGAATTGCTCAAGGCTGCCGGCGTGAAGGAAGGCACCGAGATCACCCTGTGGGCGATGCCGGTACAACGGCCGTACAACCCCAACGCCAAGCTGATGGCCGAAATGCTGCAAAGCGATTGGGCGAAGATTGGTCTCAAGGTCAAGATCGTCAGCTATGAATGGGGCGAGTACATCAAGCGCACCAAGAATGGCGAGCACGATGTCAGCCTGATCGGCTGGACCGGCGACAACGGTGACCCGGACAACTGGCTGGGCACCCTCTACAGCTGCGACGCCATCGGCGGGAACAACTACTCAATGTGGTGTGACCCGGCGTACGACAAGCTGATCAAGCAAGCCAAGGTCGTCACCGACCGCGAACAAAGGACTGTTCTATACAAACAGGCGCAGCAACTGCTCAAGCAGCAGGTGCCGATCACGCCAGTCGCCCACTCGACGGTCAACCAGCCGTTAAGCGCCAAAGTCGAAGGTTTCAAAGTGAGCCCCTTCGGCCGCAACGTGTTCTCGGGCGTCAGCATCAACCCATAAAAAGATAACCGGATTGCGCAGGGCGAGCATTCGCCTTGCTGCAAACGTGCAGCCTTATTTCGGGTTTTACCCATGGGCAAACGTTTGCAAAGGCTTGAACGAGTTACACACCCAATAGCCGGTTCACCTAAAAAGACCGGCATTAAAAAGAGAACCAAAGGAGCTTCACCCATGAAACTGAGCAGCACCGCGCTACTGGCCCTGGCCATCAGCAGCATCACGGCTAACGCCTACGCTGATCCTGCAAGCCAGGACTTCGTTCCAACCACACTGGCCGGCACCAGCGCCCAAAGCGAGGCCAAAGGCTTTATCGATGGCGCAAGCCTGGGCGGTACAACCCGTAACTGGTTCTCCAACGAACAGCGCTTCCGTGGCAGCAAGTTCACTTACCAGAAGCACGGCGAAGCCCGTACTGACAACTACCGTACCAACTGGGTGCAAGGCACCATCCTCAACGCCACCTCGGGTTTCACCCAAGGCACCGTTGGCGTGAGCACTGAAGTGGCGGTCTACAACGCTCTGGTCCTGGACCGCAGCAAGCGCGACATCAAGGGCGGCTCCAACCGTACCCTGGCCGACTCCGACGGCGACGCTGTAGACCAGTGGAGCAAACTGGGCCTGGCCAACGTCAAGTTCCGTGTCTCGAACACCACCTTGACCGCCGGTCGCCAGAACTTCAGCAGCGGCATCATCGACACCATCGGTAACCGTGCGCTGCCTTCGAGCTTCGAAGGTGTGAGCTTCAACAGCGAAGAGTTCAGCAACCTGTCCTTCCAGGGCGGCGTGTTCGACCGCGTTTCGCCACGGACCGAGCAGAGCCTGTCGAAATTCCGTACTGAATACGGCAATGGTCGCCAGGAAACCGACAAGGTCAACACCCTGGGCGTCAACTACCAGCCGTTCAAGAGCCTGAAGACCAGCCTGTTCGCCGCTAACGTGGAAGACTTCTGGAACCAGTACTACTTCGGTGCTACCCACGAACTGGGTGACAGCCAGACCCTGTCCCTGACCACGGGCCTGAACTACTACAAGACCGTCGACGAAGGCAAAAAGTTGATGGGCAAGATCGACAACGACACCTACTCGCTGTCGTTCGGCCTGACCCACCAGGCTCACAGCCTGACCTTCTCCTACCAGGCCGTGAACGGCGACGAGTACTTCGACTACCTGCACGAAACCAACGGCATCTACCTGGCCAACTCCCTGACGTCCGACTTCAACGGTCCGAACGAGAAGTCCTTCCAGATCGCCTACGGCATCAACATGGCCGAATACGGCGTGCCGGGCCTGAAGTTCAACGTCTACTCGGCACGTGGCTGGGGTATCGACGGTACTCACTACACCGGTGACGGCGGCCGCGCTGGCTTTGCCTACAACGGCATTCAGGCCCAGGACGGCGAGAAGCACCAGGAATACGGTGTAGGCGCGGCTTACGCGATCCAGAGCGGCGCACTCAAGGCCACCACCATTCGTGGTACCTACGTGACTCACCGTGCCAGCGCCAACCAGGCTGACGGCAACCTGCGTGAGTTCCGCCTGGTGACCACCATCCCGTTCAACATTCTTTAATCAGCGCCAGGTCGGCGGCGGGCTCAGGACGGGCCCGCCGCCTACGCTTGTCTGGTCCAATCGATTGCAGAGGGCTCTTAGATGAAAATGCTCCCGTTACAAGCTGCCATTGCCGCTGCGCTGTTGAGCGTCGCTGTCGGCATCTCGGCCAAACCGTTGGTCGTCTGCACCGAAGCCAGCCCGGAAGGCTTCGATCCGGTCCTGTACACCACGGCTGTCACCGCCGACGCCGCGGCCGAAACCATCTTCAACCGCCTGGTGGACTTCAAGCCCGGCACCACCGAGGTGATCCCGGCGCTGGCCAAAGACCTGCCCGAGATCAGCGCCGACGGCCTGACCTACACCTTTCACCTGCGTGACGACATCAAGTTCCACACCACCGACTACTTCAAACCCACGCGCAACATGAACGCCGACGACGTGCTTTGGAGCTTCCAGCGCCAGCTGGACCCGAATCACCCGTGGCACAAAAAGTCCAACGTGGGCTACCCATACTTTGAAAGCATGGGCTTCAAGGAACTGCTCAAGAGCGTAGAGAAGACCGATGACCACACCGTGGTCTTCACCCTGACCCGCCCTGAAGCACCGTTCCTGGCCGACCTGGCCATGGCGTTTTCCTCGATTCACTCCGCCGAATACGCCGACCAATTGCTCAAGTCCGGCAAGACCGACGACCTGAACGCCAAGCCCATCGGCACCGGCCCGTTCATCTTCACCCGCTACGCCAAAGACGCCCAAGTGCGCTTCAAGGCCAACCCGGACTACTTCCGTGGCAAGCCGCCGGCTGACCCGCTGATCCTGGCCATCACCACCGACAACAACGTGCGCCTGCAAAAGCTCAAGGCCAACGAATGCCAGATCGCGCTGTATCCGAAACCGGATGACGTGCCGAGCATGAAGGCCGACCCGAACCTGAAGGTGGCGGAACTGGCGGCGATGACCACCGCCTACACCGCCATGAACACCACCCACAAGTACATGAGCGACGCGCGGGTGCGTCACGCGATCAACATCGCGTTCGACAAGAAAGGCTACAACGAATCCCTGTACGGCAAAGGCAACGCGGTCGACGCCACCGGCCCGTACCCGCCGACCCTGCTGGGTTTCAGCGACAAGCTGAAAAACCCGCCCCGCGACCTCGACAAGGCCCGCGCCCTGCTCAAGGAAGCCGGCGTACCGGAAGGCACCGAGTTCACCCTGTTCACCCGCAACGGCGGCGGCCCGACCAACCCCAACCCAATGCTCGGCGCCCAGCGCATGCAGGCGGATCTGGCGCAGATCGGCCTGAAAGTGAACATCAAGGTCATGGAATGGGGCGAAATGCTCAAGCGCGCCAAGAATGGCGAACATGACATGGTCTCCGCCGGCTGGGCGGGGGATAACGGGGACCCGGATAACTTCCTCACCCCGAACTTGAGTTGCGATGCAGCGAAAAACGGCGAAAACTACGCCCGCTGGTGTAACAAGGAGTTTCAAGACTTGATCGACAAGGCGCGCGCCATCGCTGAACCCACCCAGCGCGCTGCACTCTATGAACAAGCAATGGACGTTTTCGACAAGGACCAACCATGGATTCCCATGGCTTACCCGAAAATGTTCACCGCCATGCGTAAAAACGTCGAGGGTTATACCCAAAGCCCTCTGACCACAAATAACTTCGCCACCACCCAGGTGAAGTAGATAAGAGACGCTCGGCACCGTCGACATTGACGGTGCCGAACCTGCCTAACCGGCTGATTGAGGTACACAACAAGATGTTTAGTTTTATTGCCCGCCGATTGGGGTTATTGATCCCCACGTTTTTCGGCATCACCTTGCTGACCTTCGCGTTGATTCGCATGATCCCTGGCGACCCCGTCGAAGTCATGATGGGCGAACGACGAGTCGACCCCGAGATGCACGCTCAGGCAATGGAACGCCTTGGTCTGAATAAACCGCTCTACGCGCAATACCTGGATTATGTCGGCAAGCTCGCCCACGGCGACCTCGGCGAATCCCTGCGCACCCGTACCAGCGTGTGGACTGAATTCACCGCCCTTTTCCCTGCGACCCTGGAACTGTCCATGGCCGCCCTGTTGTTCGCCGGTATCCTGGGGCTGTTAGCCGGGGTGATCGCGGCCTTGAAGCGAGGATCCCTGTTCGACCATGGGGTGATGGGCATCTCCCTGGCGGGATATTCGATGCCGATCTTCTGGTGGGGCCTGATCCTGATCATGTTCTTCTCCGTCAGCCTGGGCTGGACGCCAGTCTCCGGACGGATCGACCTGCTCTACGACATCGAGCCGCGCACCGGCTTCATGCTGATCGACACCCTGCTGGCCGACGAGCCGGACGCATTCTGGGACGCGCTGCACCACCTGATCCTGCCAGCCATCGTGCTCGGCACCATCCCGCTGGCCGTTATCGCGCGGATGACCCGTTCGTCGATGCTTGAAGTATTGCGTGAAGATTACATCCGCACCGCCAAGGCCAAAGGCCTGTCGCCGGCGCGCGTGGTGTTCGTCCACGGCCTGCGTAACGCCTTGATCCCGGTACTCACTGTCGTTGGCCTGCAAGTCGGCACGCTGCTGGCCGGTGCGGTCCTGACCGAAACCATCTTCTCGTGGCCCGGCATCGGTAAATGGCTGATCGAAGCCATTGGCGCACGGGATTATCCCGTGGTGCAAAACGGCATCCTGTTAATCGCCTGCCTGGTGATTCTGGTGAACTTCGTGGTGGATATCCTCTACGGCTTCGCCAACCCACGCATCCGTCACCAGCGCTGAGATCATGACCATGACCACACCTACTCCCGCGGTAGCAGTCGATCAAAGCCTGCTGTACCCGTCCCCGTACAAAGAATTCTGGCAAGCCTTTTCCAAGAACAAGGGCGCCGTTGCCGGCCTGCTGTTCATGTTGCTGGTGGTGTTTTGCGCGCTCTTCGCCCCTTGGGTGGCCCCGCATAACCCGAGCGAGCAATACCGTGACTTCCTGCTGACCCCTCCGGCCTGGCTGGAAGGTGGGCAGATCCAGTTCCTGCTGGGCACCGATGAACTCGGTCGTGACCTGCTGTCGCGCCTGATCCAGGGTTCGCGCCTGTCGTTGCTGATCGGCTTATCGTCGGTGGTGATGTCGCTGATCCCGGGGATCCTGCTGGGCCTGTTCGCCGGTTTCTTCCCGCGCCTGCTCGGCCCGACCATCATGCGCCTGATGGACATCATGCTGGCCCTGCCGTCGCTGCTGCTGGCTGTGGCGATTGTCGCGATCCTCGGCCCTGGCCTGATCAACACCGTGATTGCGATCGCGATCGTGTCGCTGCCGTCCTATGTCCGTCTGACCCGCGCTGCGGTGATGGGCGAACTGAACCGTGACTACGTGACTGCCGCCCGCCTCGCCGGCGCCGGCCTGCCGCGCCTGATGTTCGTCACCGTGCTGCCGAACTGCATGGCGCCGCTGATCGTTCAGGCCACCCTGAGTTTCTCCTCGGCGATTCTCGATGCTGCAGCCCTGGGCTTCCTGGGCCTTGGCGTACAACCGCCAACCCCTGAGTGGGGCACCATGCTGGCCTCGGCCCGCGACTACATCGAACGCGCCTGGTGGGTCGTGAGCCTGCCTGGCTTGACCATTTTGCTCAGCGTGCTGGCAATCAACCTGATGGGCGACGGGCTGCGCGATGCGCTGGACCCGAAACTCAAGAATGCCGCCTGAGGAGATTCCCATGTCACTGCTAGAAATCAAGAATCTCAATGTCCGCTTCGGCGACAAGACCGCCGTGCCAGTGGTCGATGGCCTCGACATCTCCGTCGACAAAGGCGAAGTACTGGCGATCGTTGGCGAGTCCGGTTCGGGTAAATCCGTGACCATGATGGCGCTGATGGGCCTGATCGAGCACCCCGGCATCGTCACCGCCGACGCCCTGAACTTCGACGGCAAGGACATGCTCAAGCTGAGCAACCGTCAGCGCCGGCAGATCGTCGGCAAAGACCTGGCGATGGTCTTCCAGGACCCGATGACCGCCCTGAACCCCAGCTACACCGTGGGTTTCCAGATCGAAGAAGTGCTGCGCCTGCATTTGAAAATGTCCGGCAAGCAAGCGCGCAAGCGTGCCATCGAACTGCTCGAAAAGGTGGAAATCCCGGGCGCAGCCAGCCGTATGGATGCCTACCCGCACCAGCTGTCCGGTGGTATGAGCCAACGTGTGGCCATCGCCATGGCGATTGCCGGCGAGCCGAAATTGCTGATCGCCGATGAACCGACTACTGCGCTCGACGTGACCATCCAGGCCCAGATCATGGACCTGCTGCTGGCCTTGCAGAAAGAGCAGAACATGGGCCTGGTGCTGATCACCCACGACCTCGCGGTAGTGGCCGAAACCGCCCAGCGCGTGTGCGTGATGTACGCAGGCCAAGCCGTGGAAGTTGGCCAGGTGCCGCAGTTGTTCGACATCCCGGCGCACCCGTACAGCGAAGCGTTGCTCAAGGCGATCCCCGAGCACAGCCTCGGCGCCACGCGCCTGGCCACGCTGCCGGGTATCGTTCCCGGCCGTTATGACCGCCCGCAGGGTTGCCTGCTGTCGCCGCGGTGCCCGTATGTGCAGGAGTCCTGCCGCGCCCAACGCCCGGGCCTTGACCCGAAAAGCCACAGCCTTGCCCGCTGCTTCTACCCGCTGAACCAGGAGGTGGCGTAATGGCCGTCGTACTTACCGCCCGCGACCTGACCCGTCACTACGAAGTGTCCCGTGGCCTGTTCAAGGGCCATGCCCTGGTGCGCGCACTCAACGGTGTGTCGTTCGAGCTCGAAGCCGGCAAGACCCTCGCGGTCGTGGGCGAGTCCGGTTGCGGCAAATCCACCCTGGCCCGCGCCCTGACCTTGATTGAAGAGCCGTCTTCCGGCTCGCTGAAAATCGCCGGGCAAGAAGTCGCCGGTGCCGACAAGGCCCAGCGCAAGCAACTGCGCAAAGACGTGCAGATGGTGTTCCAGAGCCCTTACGCCTCGCTGAACCCGCGCCAGAAGGTCGGCGACCAACTGGGCGAGCCGCTGCTGATCAACACCAACCTGTCTGCCGCCGAGCGCCGGGAAAAGGTCCAGGCGATGATGAAGCAAGTGGGCCTGCGCCCTGAGCATTATCAGCGCTACCCGCACATGTTCTCCGGCGGCCAGCGCCAGCGAATCGCACTGGCGCGGGCGATGATGCTGCAACCCAAGGTGCTGGTGGCGGATGAACCGACCTCGGCGCTGGACGTATCGATCCAGGCCCAGGTGCTGAACCTGTTCATGGATTTGCAGCAGGAATTCAACACCGCCTACGTGTTCATCTCCCACAACCTCGCGGTGGTGCAGCACGTCGCCGACGACGTAATGGTGATGTACCTCGGCCGCCCGGTGGAAGTGGGCCCGAAGGAAGACATCTACGCACGCCCGCTGCACCCGTACACCCAGGCGTTGCTGTCGGCGACCCCGACCATTCATCCGGACCCGAACAAACCGAAGATCAAAATCGTCGGCGAGTTGCCCAACCCGTTGAACCCGCCATCCGGCTGCGCCTTCCACAAGCGCTGCCCGTACGCGACCCAGCTGTGCAGTACCGATGAACCGGTGCTGCGACCACTCGACAACCGCCAGGTGGCTTGCCACTACGCGGAGCAATTTGTGGTCTGACGTGCAAAAAAATGCTCTGGAGGGTGAGTCCAGAGCATTCCAGTGTTCTACAGCCCTGCTTGTCGGATAGCGCATCTGTTCGGCAAGCGGGGCTTTCTTTTGCCTGCGTTACTTATGTATCGCTGTCGCCATCGTTGTAGGTGTCGCTGTCTTCGCCATCATTGTCCGGGTTCTCGGCATCGTCATCGTCCTTGGAACCGCCCTGGTTTTCGTCACCGGGCTCGGATTCACTCTTGGCCAACTGCAAGCCACCCGCCTGCACCGTCTTCGCCGCCACAAACCCCGTGCCATGGCTTTGCACAGCCGTATTGGCCCACGCGGCAGACATGCCCAATGACATCATCACCAGCACTTTGAGCAACAGCACCACACGTTGAAAGATACTCATGGTCGAATTCCGCCCAGTCAGGAGTTGAACTGCGTACGACAGCTGTCCGCCGTCGCCTTGCTTCAAACTAGTCCCGAACTGAAGTTTTCGCCAATGAAACAACCTGAATAGCAGCCAAAGAAAAAGGCGAAGCCATCACAGCTTCGCCCTCTCTTATATCGCTAACCCTTAGTGATGCTCACGGGTCGCGCGGAATTTCACATCCGGCCAGCGCTCTTCCATCAGCGCCAGGTTGACCCGGGTCGGGGCCAGGTAGGTCAGGTGACCACCGCCGTCGATCGCCAGGTTTTCCACGGCCTTGATCTTGAACTCTTCCAGCTTCTTCTTATCGCTGCAGTCGATCCAGCGCGCGGAGTACACGGTGATCGGCTCATAAGAGCATTCCACCTTGTATTCCTCTTTCAGGCGACTGGCCACTACATCGAACTGCAGCACACCGACGGCGCCGAGGATGATGTCGTTGCTGCGTTCCGGGAAGAACACCTGGGTGGCACCCTCTTCCGCCAACTGCTGCAAACCCTGGCGCAGTTGCTTGGATTTCAGCGGGTCACGCAGGCGTACGCGGCGGAACAGTTCCGGGGCGAAGTGCGGGATACCGGTGAAGCCCAGCACTTCGCCTTCGGTGAAGGTGTCACCGATCTGGATGGTGCCGTGGTTGTGCAAGCCGATGATATCGCCGGCATACGCTTCTTCCAGCTGCTCACGCTCGGAGGAGAAGAAGGTCAGGGCGTCGCCGATGCGCACGTCCTTGCCGGTACGCACGTGGCGCATCTTCATGCCTTTTTCGTATTTGCCGGAGCAGATGCGCATGAAGGCGATACGGTCGCGGTGCTTGGGGTCCATGTTCGCCTGGATCTTGAACACGAAGCCGGCGAATTTCTCTTCCACAGGCTCCACGGTACGCTCGTTGGCAACCCGGGCCAGCGGCTTGGGGGCCCAATTGACCACGGCATCCAGCACGTGATCGACACCGAAGTTGCCCAGGGCGGTACCGAAGAACACCGGCGTCAGCTGGCCGTCGAGGAATTCCTGCTGGTTGAACTCGTGGCAGGCGCCCTGCACCAGTTCCAGCTGGTCGACAAACCGGTCGTACTCGTCACCCAGGTGGGCGCGGGCTTCGTCGGAGTCGAGCTTCTCGATGATTTTCACATCGGTACGTTCGTGGCCGTGGCCGGCGGTGTACACAATGATGTAGTCGTCGGCCAGGTGGTACACGCCCTTGAAGTCGCGGTAGCAACCAATCGGCCAGGTGATCGGCGCAGCCTTGATCTTCAAGACGGCTTCGATTTCGTCCAGCAGTTCGATCGGGTCGCGGATGTCACGGTCGAGTTTGTTGATAAAGCTGACAATCGGCGTATCCCGCAGGCGGCACACGTCCATCAGCGCGATGGTGCGGGGCTCGACGCCTTTACCGCCGTCGAGGACCATCAGCGCCGAGTCCACCGCCGTCAGGGTGCGGTAGGTGTCTTCGGAGAAGTCTTCGTGGCCCGGGGTGTCGAGCAGGTTGATCATGTGGTCGCGATACGGGAACTGCATGACCGACGTGGTAATGGAAATACCACGCTGCTTTTCCATTTCCATCCAGTCGGAGGTGGCATGGCGGTCGGATTTACGGGATTTCACCGTGCCGGCCACCGCGATCGCCTTGCCCATCAGCAACAGCTTTTCGGTGATGGTGGTTTTACCGGCATCGGGGTGGGAAATAATGGCGAAAGTGCGGCGTTTCGCGACTTCGGCGGCCTGGTGGGTCATGGGAAATCGCCTGGCAGGTGAGTCAAAAAAGGGCGGCGAGTATAGCGCAAACCCGGGGTGACGGACCACCGTTCACCCCATTGGGGGTGGCTAATTGCTGCCAAGTATGGAACCTTTTAAAAGGTAGAGACGTCCACTCCCCTGCTATCGCACTCGTAACAGGGGCTGAAAAATCAGCAAGTTAGCCTGACGAGGCTGCGCTCATGGCTCGACCGCATACCGCGTTGCCGGTAGGGGCGAGCTGCTATTCGCGACCACATTCGCCGACAGCCAGGAATGGCATTGCCGCTCGGAAATGTGTTCGCCGACAAAAGAAAAAAGGAGTCCGCCTGTGGCTATTCGCTATGGCAAAGGGCTGATAGGAGGAGCGGTTGTCGTCGCTCTCCTGGCCCTGCTGGTCCACTGGATCGGCATCAACACGATCGAACTGTACCGCGACGATTTGTTGTTTTACCTGCAAGCTCACTTGATCCTCGTCCTTGTTTCGATGCTGGCCGCCCTGATCGTAGGGATTCCCGCCGGTATCCTGCTGAGCCGACCCAACATGGTCGGGCGCGCAGAACGCTTCATGCAGATCTTCAACATCGGCAATACCGTCCCTCCCCTGGCCGTACTGGCCATCGCCCTCGGTGTCCTTGGCATCGGCAGCGGCCCCGCGATCTTCGCGCTGTTCCTCGCCTCGTTGCTGCCCATCGTGCGCAACACCTATGAAGGCCTGAAAAACGTTCAAGGTTCCCTGAAAGAAGCCGCCGTCGGCATCGGCATGACGCCGCGCCAGGTGCTGTTTCGCGTGGAATTGCCCAACGCCGTGCCGATCATCATCGGCGGTGTGCGCGTGGCCCTGGCGATCAACGTCGGTACCGCGCCCCTGGCGTTCCTGATTGGCGCCAACAGCCTGGGCAGCCTGATCTTCCCCGGCATCGCCCTGAACAATCAGCCGCAACTGCTGCTCGGCGCCGCATGCACCGCGCTGCTGGCCTTGCTGCTCGACGGTCTGGTGACCATGGCCAGCCGCCTTTGGCTGGAACGCGGGTTGCGTCCGTCTTAAGGCTTTGGCCCCGTCTTGGGCCTGAAACAGGAATTCACATGAAAAAACTGACATTGATATTGAGCTGCGTCCTGCTGTTCGCAGGGTTTGCGCAAGCCGCTGAAAAACCGGTCATCCGCATCGGCGCCCGGGTGTTCACTGAACAGACCCTGCTCGCCGAAATCACCTCCCAGTACCTGCGCACCAAGGGCTACGACACCCGTGTGACCGGCGGCCTGGGCAGCAACCTGGCGCGTAGTGCCCAGGAAAGCGGGCAACTGGACCTGATCTGGGAATACACCGGCGTGTCGCTGGTGGCCTACAACCATGTCGACGAGAAGCTCGACAGCGAACAGTCCTACGCCCGAGTGAAAGAACTCGACGCGAAAAAAGGCCTGGTCTGGCTCTCTCCGTCGAAATTCAGCAACACCTACGCCCTGGCCCTGCCAGAGAACGTGGCCAAGGAATTCCCGCAGATCAACAGCATCAGCGACCTGACCGCGGCACTGGCCGAGAAAACCAAGGAAAACCGCCTGGTGGCCCTGGACACCGAGTTCGCCAACCGTTCCGACGGCATGGCCGGCATGGTCAAGCTGTACGACATGAACCTGACCCGCAAGAACACCCGGCAGATGGACGCCGGCCTGGTGTACACCGCGCTGCGTAATGGCCAGGTGTTTGCCGGCTTGGTCTACACCACCGACGGTCGCCTGAACGCCTTCAAATTGAAGCTGCTGGAAGACGACAAGCACTACTTCCCGGACTACACCGCCGCGCCGGTGGTGCGTCAGGTTTACCTCGATGCCCATCCGCAACTGGCCGCTGATCTCAAGCCACTGGCTGCGCTGTTCGACGACGAAACCATGCGCCAGCTGAATGCGCGGGTCGACGTCGACCACGAAAGCCCGTCCGCCGTGGCCGCAGATTTCCTGCGCCAGCATCCGATCAACTAAGAGGAGAAGACATGGAATTCCTGAACGCCTTTTCCCATCTTGATTGGGCCCAAGTCCTGCACCTGACCTGGCAGCACATCACCCTGGTCGGCATTGCAGTGATCCTCGCAATCGTCGTCGGCGTGCCCCTGGGCGTGCTGATGACCCGCTTCCCGACGCTCGCCGGCCCATTGCAAGCCAGTGCCACGGTGTTGCTGACCGTGCCGTCGATTGCGCTGTTCGGCCTGCTGCTGCCGTTCTACTCCAAGTTCGGCCAGGGCCTGGGGCCGATGCCGGCGATCACCGCCGTGTTCCTCTATTCCCTGTTGCCCATCATGCGTAACACCTACCTCGCCCTCACCGGCGTTGAGCCAGGCATTCGCGAGGCCGCCAAAGGCATCGGCATGACCTTCGGCCAGCGCTTGCGCATGGTCGAGCTGCCGATTGCCGTACCGGTGATCCTCGCCGGTGTGCGCACCGCCGTCGTCATGAACATTGGTGTGATGACCATCGCCGCCACCATCGGCGCCGGTGGCCTGGGTGTACTTATTCTGGCTTCCATCAGCCGCAGCGACATGTCGATGCTGATCGTTGGCGCCGTGCTGGTCAGTCTCCTGGCCATCTTCGCCGACCTGCTTCTGCAATGGCTGCAACGCACGCTGACTCCAAAAGGACTGCTCAAATGATCGAACTTCAAAACCTGACCAAGACCTTCCAAAGCAACGGCAAGACCATCACCGCCGTTGATTCCGTAAGCCTGACCGTCAACGAAGGCGAAATTTGCGTATTCCTCGGCCCCTCGGGCTGCGGCAAGAGCACCACGCTGAAGATGATCAACCGCCTGATCAAGCCAACCTCCGGCAAGATCCTGATCAACGGCGAAGACACCACCGACCTCGACGAAGTGACCCTGCGTCGCAACATCGGCTACGTGATCCAGCAGATCGGTCTGTTCCCGAACATGACCATCGAAGAGAACATCGTGGTGGTGCCCAAGCTGCTGGGCTGGGACAAGCAGAAATGCCACGACCGCGCCCGCGAGTTGATGAGCATGATCAAGCTCGAACCCAAGCAGTACCTGCATCGCTACCCGCGTGAGCTGTCCGGCGGCCAGCAACAGCGGATCGGCGTGATCCGCGCCCTGGCGGCGGATGCACCGTTGCTGCTGATGGATGAGCCGTTCGGCGCGGTCGACCCGATCAACCGCGAGATGATCCAGAACGAGTTTTTCGAGATGCAGCGCGCGCTGAACAAGACCGTGATCATGGTCAGCCACGACATCGACGAAGCCATCAAGCTGGGTGACAAGATCGCGATCTTCCGCGCCGGCAAGCTGCTGCAGATCGACCACCCGGACACCCTGCTGGCCCACCCTGCCGACGAATTCGTCAGCAACTTCGTTGGCCAGGACAGCACCCTCAAGCGCCTGCTGCTGGTGAAGGCTGAAGATGCGGCGGACAACGCGCCGTCGGTCAGCCCGGAAACCCCGGTGGCGGATGCCCTGGAGCAGATGGATGAGCTGGACCGTCGCTACGTGGTGGTCACCGATGCCGAGAACAAGGCCCTGGGTTATGTGCGACGTCGCGACCTGCATCGTCAGGCCGGTACCTGCGGCCAGTACCTGCGGGAATTCAACGCCACGGCGGCGTATGACGAGCATTTGCGCATCCTGCTGTCGCGGATGTACGAGTTCAACCGCTCGTGGTTGCCGGTGATGGATGCGGAGCGGGTGTTCCTCGGGGAGGTGACCCAGGAGTCGATTGCCGAGTACCTGAGTTCCGGTAAGTCCCGTGGGGGCAAGACCAGCATTGTGTCGCCTGCCGAGACAGCACTGGCCTGACCTGACACACAGCGGTCAAAATGTGGGAGCGGGCTTGCTCGCGAAGGCGGAGTGTCAGTCACCGGATGCATTGGCTGATACACCGCCTTCGCGAGCAAGCCCGCTCCCACATTGGATCTTCACTGTGCCTGCAACACGTCAAATTGCCCCTCCCGGGGAACATCAATCCGTCATACCGGTCGGTTACATAAGTAGCTGCACGCGGCCTCACGACGAACGCGTGCAAAAACGCGACATTTTTAGTTGATCTATAGCCCCTCACGTCCTAAAGTTCGCGCCGAACGTCCATGCTGGAAACGATCCATCCGGCTCAAGTACTGACGACGAGACAGCAAGGCCAAGGGAAGCGGTTGATCCCATGGCCTTTTTGCTTTCGGCGACATGCCTTGGGAAGTAGGCGAACCAAAGTGGGGATACGGAGGACGTTCATTTGCACCCATTGATCAATTTAGTTTGCCAGTAGGAGTTCCCAGCATGTCGATCCAGGTCGAAGACTATTTCGCGCGCGCCACTTTTGACAAAATGAAGGCGTTCGCCGACACCCAGGAAACCCCGTTCGTGGTGATCGACACCGCGATGATCAGCCAGGCCTACGATGACCTGCGCGCCGGTTTCGAATTCGCAAAGGTGTATTACGCCGTCAAGGCCAACCCGGCCGTCGAGATCATCGACCTGCTCAAGGACAAGGGTTCGAGCTTCGACATCGCGTCGATCTACGAGCTGGACAAGGTCATGGACCGCGGCGTCAGCCCCGACCGTATCAGCTACGGCAACACCATCAAGAAATCCAAGGACATCCGTTACTTCTACGAGAAGGGCGTGCGCCTGTTCTCCACCGACTCCGAAGCCGACCTGCGCAACATCGCCAAGGCCGCCCCGGGTTCGAAAGTGTATGTGCGTATCCTCACCGAAGGCTCGACCACGGCCGACTGGCCGCTGTCGCGCAAATTCGGCTGCCAGACCGACATGGCCATGGACCTGCTGATTCTCGCCCGCGACCTGGGCCTGGTGCCTTACGGCATCTCCTTCCACGTCGGCTCGCAGCAGCGTGACATCAGCGTGTGGGACGCGGCGATTGCCAAGGTCAAAGTGATCTTCGAGCGCCTGAAGGAAGAAGACGGCATCCACCTGAAGCTGATCAACATGGGCGGTGGCTTCCCGGCCAACTACATCACCCGCACCAACAGCCTGGAAACCTACGCCGAGGAAATCATCCGCTTCCTCAAGGAAGACTTCGGTGACGATCTGCCGGAAATCATCCTGGAGCCGGGCCGTTCGTTGATCGCCAACGCCGGGATCCTGGTCAGCGAAGTGGTACTGGTTGCGCGTAAATCCCGCACCGCCGTCGAGCGTTGGGTATACACCGACGTGGGCAAATTCTCCGGCCTGATCGAAACCATGGACGAAGCCATCAAGTTCCCGATCTGGACCGAGAAGAAAGGCGAGATGGAAGAAGTGGTCATCGCCGGCCCGACCTGCGACAGCGCCGACATCATGTACGAGAACTACAAGTACGGCCTGCCGCTGAACCTGGCGATTGGTGACCGGATGTACTGGTTGTCCACCGGCGCGTACACCACCAGCTACAGCGCAGTTGAATTCAATGGCTTCCCGCCATTGAAATCGTTCTACCTGTAAACGCACGCCCTGATCGTTCCCACGCTCTGCGTGGGAACGCATCCGGTGACGCTCTGCGTCACGCCGTTAGAGCGGACGCAGGGCGTCCAGGGCGGCATTTCCACGCAGCGCGTGGGAACGATCAAGTTCAATCGCATGCTCTTGATAGATCTCGGCCATTGCCCGTATCTGCGGATCATTGGCGGCACACAACGCCTTGTGCGCCACCCGCAAGAACTTCAAATTCCCGCCCGCCAGTGCCTTGCGCAACCATTCCAGTGCCGTTTCTATCTCGCCCCGGTCCGCCAACACCGCCGCATAACTGAACTGCCCGCGAAAATCCCCGCCTTCTGCTGACTGGCGATACCACGCCACCGCCGCCTCCAGATCCCTCGGGCAGTACTGCCCTTCTTCCAGATAACGCCCCAGCAGGTTCATCGACTTGGCATGGCCCAGTTCCGCCGCCTGTCGATAACACGCCAGCGCCTGGGCTTGATCCTCGGCAACCCCGCGCCCGGTCGCCAGCAGGTTGGCGTAGTTGTACAAGCCCCAATCCAGCCCGGCCTCGGCCGCCCGACGATATTCCCGGGCCGCCGCCACGGCATCCGCCTCGCAACCCCAGCCATGCTCCAGGCAACGCCCGAGCATATTGCGCGCCATCAAATGCCCGCCCTGGGCGGCAATGCGGAACCAGCGCATCGCCAGTGCTTCATCGCGCTCGATGCCGCGCCCTTCCAGCAGGATTTGCCCGAGCAGCGCCTGGGCATCCACCACGCCCTCTTTCGCGGCGATCAAAATCGCCTGGGCGGCGCGCACCGGGGAGTCGTCGAGCATGCTCTGCAATTGCTCAACGTTGAGGACTTCTTCACGGCGCAATAAAAAGCCCACGGTCAGACCTCAACCCAGCGGCGCAGCAGGTTGTGATAGGTGCCGGTGAGCTGGATCAGCGCGAGGTGGTCGGGCACGTCGCGGCTCAGTTGCTGGATCGCCCCGTCCATCTCGAACAGCAAGGTGCGCTGGCTGTCCTCGCGCACCAGGCTTTGGGTCCAGAAAAACGAGGCGTAGCGCGCGCCGCGGGTCACGGCGTTGACCTTGTGCAGGCTGGAGCCGGGGTACAGCACCATGTCGCCCGCCGGCAACTTGACCCGCTGCAGGCCGAAGGTGTCCTGGATTTCCAGCTCGCCGCCGTCGTAGTCGTCGGGGTCGCTGAAAAATACCGTGGAGGAAAGGTCGGTGCGCACCCGCTCGTGGCTGCCCTTGGACTGGCGCACGGCGTTGTCGATATGGAAGTCGAAACTGCCACCGGCGGTGTAACAGTTGAGCAATGGCGGGAAGACCTTGTGCGGTAACGCCGCTGACATGAACAGCGGATTTTTCCACAGGCGATCAAGGATCGCCGCGCCGATTTCCTTTGCCAACGGGTGGCCTTCCGGCAGTTGCAGGTTGTGTTTGGCCTTGGCCGATTGGTGCCCGGCAGTGATTTTGCCGTCGGCCCACTCGGTGTGCGCCAGGGCTTCGCGGATGCGCAGCACTTCCTCGCGAGAGAACAGGCCGGGAATGTGCAGCAACATGGAGGCATTACCTGAAAACAGTGAGACACCAATGGTAGTGATTCTTATTGACTGTGTACAACCCTACTCCCGCCCAAAGGACGAACGAGATCGTCAAAACCGTAAGCAAAAAGTGTAAAGAACGTAAATTCAGTGCGAATAGTAATGTATCGCAATTGATATGAAGTCTTGTTCTCCCTATATTCCGCGGCCTCACCTCCTTGGGGAAAGGACACACTCATGCCGCGCACTTCGATAAAAACACCTGCCAGTTCACCACGTTTGCTGGCCTCGGCCATCGGCGTTGCCATCAGCGCCAGCGCTGCCGCCCAACTGGCGCAAGCTGCTGAAGACACCGAGCAGAAAGGCGAGCGCAACAGCATTTCCCTGGGAGCCACCAGCATCACCGGCCAGGAACAGGACAGCACGTCCTACCAGGTCGAAAAAGCCTCCTCGCAGAAGTACACCGCGCCGCTGGTAGATACTCCGCGCTCGGTCACCGTGGTGCCGCAGCAAGTGCTCAAGGACACCGCCGCCACTTCGTTGCAGGACGCCTTGCGCACCGTGCCGGGGATTACCTTCGGCGCCGGTGAAGGCGGCAACCCGCAGGGCGACCGTCCGTTCATTCGCGGCTTCGACGCCCAGGGCGATACCTACCTCGACGGCGTGCGCGACACGGGCGGCCAGAGCCGCGAGATCTTCGACATCGAATCCATCGAAGTCAGCAAAGGCCCCAACTCGTCATTCGGCGGCCGCGGCTCGGCCGGCGGCAGTCTCAACCTGGTGAGCAAGACGCCACAGGCGCGGGACTTCACCAACGGTGGCTTCACCTACGGCTCCGACCAGACCCGCCGCTATGTGCTCGACGTCAACCGTCAGTTCCTCGACAGCGCGGCCTTCCGCCTGAACCTGATGAGCCACGAACAGAACGTCGCCGGGCGTGATGCCGTCAACTACGACCGCTGGGGCGTGGCGCCGTCGCTGACCTTCGGCCTGGGCACCCCGACTCGCGTCAACCTCAGCTACTACCACATGGAAAGCAACGACCTGCCGGATTCGGGCATTCCGTATGGCTACAGCAACAGCGGCGCAAGAGCCGCCCACGTGCATGACAAGCCAACCGACGGCGGCGACAGCAACAACTTCTACGGCCTCAAGGATCGCGACTTCCGCAAGACCCGCGCCGACATCAGCACGTTCTCCATCGAGCACGACCTGAACGACAACATGACGCTGAAAAACACCCTGCGCCACGGCAACACCGGCCAGGACTATATCGTCACCCAACCCGACGACAGCCAGCACAACGTCAACCAGTTCGGCACCGTGTGGCGCCGCGCGAACACCCGCGTGTCCACCACCGAGACCACCACCAACCAGACCGATCTGTTTGGCAGCTTCCAGGCGCTGGGCTTCAAGAACACCTACTCCACCGGGCTGGAATTCACCGGCGAAGAAACCCGCTACAGCGGCTACACCGTCAGCCCGAACAGCAACCCCGGTTGCCCGGCGCCCGGCAAAGGCGGCCAGTGCACCTCGCTGGGCAACCCGAACCCGGACGATGCCTGGACCGGCAGCATTGCGCGCAACTACAACGGCACCAACACCAAGGCCACCAGCCGTGCCGCCTATGTGTTCGACACCATCGAGCTGGACCCGAAATGGCTGCTGAACGTCGGCCTGCGCTACGACACCTTCGACACCGTGGCCAACACCAATGCGGTGCCGACCGCCACCGTCAAGGCCCGCAGCAAGATCAAGAACGACAGCCAGTTCTTCAACTGGCAGGCGGGCCTGGTCTGGAAGCCGGTTGAAAACGGCAGCATATATGCCTCCTACGCCACCTCAGCCTCACCGGCCGGCGGCCTGGTAGGTGAAGGCGCCGACGGCAACCCGCTGTCTGCCGGTGCCGCCACCAGCGACCTGAAACCGGAAGAGACCGTCAACTACGAGCTGGGCACCAAGTGGGACATGTTCCACGACCGCCTGTCCCTGACCGCCGCGGTGTTCCGCACCGAGAAGAAAAACACGCGAATCCTGGTGGACGCGCTGACCTATGAAAACGGTGGCGAATCACGCGTCGACGGCCTGGAGCTTTCCGCCAGCGGCAAGCTGACCGATCAATGGCAAGTGTTCGCCGGCTACAGCTACCTGAAAAGCGAACTGGTGGACCCGGGCCTGAACGGTCGTAACGGTGTCGTCAGTGCCGGCTCGAACAAAGGCAACCAGATGCCCAACACGCCGAAGAACACCTTCAGCCTGTGGACGACGTATGACGTGACACCGAAGCTCACCATCGGCGGCGGCGCGTTCTATGTCGACGAGGTCTACGGCGATGCGGGCAACACCGTCTACGTGCCGTCCTACACCCGCTACGACGCCATGGCCAGCTACAAGCTGACCAAGAACGTCGACCTGCAGTTGAACGTGCAGAACCTCACCGACAAGACCTACTACGACAAGGCCTATGCCTCGCATTTTGCCAACCAGGCGGCCGGTCGTACGGCCCTGCTGACCACCAGTTTCCATTTCTAAACCGATACAAATGACTGCACGAAACCCCACGCATCGGATGCGTGGGGTTTTTGCGTGTAAAAAAGAATCTTTCTCGACAACTCGCGGCATAATGCGCGCCGTGAACACCTAACCTGATGACGAGGCCGTACGACGTGTTGAAGAAAACCCTGTTCCAGTTGCATTGGTTCTTCGGCATTACCGCCGGGCTGGTGTTGGCCTTGATGGGGATCACCGGCGCAACGGTGTCGTTCCAGGATGAAATCATCGAGTTGCTGAACCCGACGGTGTTGACGGTGGAAAAGCGTCCGGCCGGGGTACTGCCGCCCGCTGAACTGGTGCACCTGCTGGAAGCCCGTGAAGGCAAAGTCGTGTCGATGCTCACGGTGCAGCCCGACAGCACCAACGCAGCCAAGGTCTGGTTCACCCCACCGCCCGGTGAACGCCGCGGGCAGATGCGCTACTTCGACCCGTACACCGGCGATTACCTGGGCGATGCCGTCGGCCAGGACTTCTTCGGCTTCGTGCTGCAACTGCACCGTTTCCTCGCCATCGGCGACACCGGCCGGCAAATCACCGGCGCCTGCACGCTGATCCTGGTGTTCTTCTGCCTTTCGGGCCTGTACCTGCGCTGGCCGCGCCAGGTGGCAAGCTGGCGTGCATGGCTGGCGGTGGACTGGCGCAAGAAAGGCCGCAGTTTCAACTGGGACCTGCACTCGGTATTCGGCACCTGGTGCCTGCTGTTCTATCTTCTGGCGGCACTCACCGGACTGTTCTGGTCCTACGAGTGGTACAGCAACGGCATGACCAGACTGCTGTCCGACGCGCCGCAGAACGAACGCGTACGCAAGCGCGGCCCGGCCCCCGAAGGGCCTGCGCCGGTGGCCAATTACGCCGCGATCTGGAGCAGCATCTACAGCAACGCCGGCCCCGGCTTGAGCGGCTACAACATCCGCATGCCCGCGGTCGCCGGCCAACCCGCCACCGTCTACTACCTGCTGAAGACCTCGCCCCACGATCGCGCGCTGAACCAGATCAACCTCGACCCGGCCACCGGCGAAGTCAAATCCCATGACACCTACGCCGGCAAAAGCTTCAAGGCGCAGATCCTGACCAGTATCTATGCGCTGCACACCGGCAGCTACTTCGGCCTGCCCGGCCGGATCATCCTGACGTTCAGCGCGCTGCTGATGCCGCTGTTCTTCATCACCGGCTGGCTGTTGTACCTGGACCGCCGCCGCAAGAAACGCCAGGTGCGCGATGCCCGCAAAGGCCTGACCGGCAACCACAGCGACGCGCCGGCCTGGCTGATCGGCTTTGCCAGCCAGAGCGGCTTTGCCGAGCAACTGGCCTGGCAGACCGCCGGGCAGTTGCAGGCCGCCGGCGTGCCAGTGAACGTGCAGTCGCTGGGCAGCGTCAGCGAAGAGGATTTGCGCCAATCGAGCCATGCGCTGTTCGTGGTCAGCACCTTCGGCGACGGCGAGGCACCGGACAGCGCCCGCGGTTTCGAGCGCAGCGTGCTCGGCCAGGACCTGTCCCTCAAGGGCCTGAACTACTCGGTGTTGGCCCTGGGTGATCGCCAGTACCAACACTTCTGCGGCTTCGCCCGGCGCCTGCATTTCTGGCTGACCAACCAGGGCGGCAACCCGCTGTTCGCCCCGGTGGAAGTCGACAGCGGCGACACCGATGCGTTGCTGCACTGGCAACAACAACTGGGCCAACTGACCGGCCATGCACCCGCTGCGGCATGGGCCAGCGCGACCTATGAAAACTGGACCCTGAAGCAACGCACCCTGCTCAACCCGCACAGCAGTGGCTCCGGCGTCTATTTGCTCGGGCTCACCCCGCCAGCCCCCCGGGACTGGCTGGCCGGCGACCTGGTGGAAGTGCTGCCACGCAATTGCCCATGGGCCATCGAACACTTCCTGGAAGGCCTGGGACTGGCCGGCAGCGAAGGTGTGGTAGTCGACGGCCTTGCACACACCCTCGACCAGGCCCTGGCCGGCCGCCAACTGCCGGACAATCGCGCACACCTGGTGGGCCTGCATGCCCAGGCGCTGGTCAATGCACTGGTGCCGCTGGGCATGCGCGAATACTCCATCGCCTCGATTGCCAGCGACGGTGTGCTGGAGCTGATCGTGCGCCAGGAGCGTCACCCCGATGGCAGCGTGGGCGTGGGTTCCGGCTGGTTGACCGAACATGCACCGCTGGGTTCGACCATCAGCCTGCGAGTGCGGCGCAACAGTGGTTTCCATCTGCCGACCGAGCCGCTCCCGATGATCCTGCTGGGCAACGGCACCGGCCTTGCCGGGTTGCGCAGCCTGCTCAAGGCGCGGGTTGCCGACGGCCAGCAGCGCAACTGGCTGCTGTTTGGCGAACGCAATATCGCCCACGACTACCACTGCCAGGATGAGTTGCAAGGCTGGCTGGCCAGCGGTGACCTGGCGATGCTTGACCTGGCCTTTTCCCGGGATCAGGCAGAGAAAATCTACGTGCAGGATCGCCTGCGCGAATCAGCGGATGTGCTGCGTAAATGGGTGGCGGATGGCGCCGCGATTTACGTCTGCGGCAGTTTGCAGGGGATGGCGGCGGGTGTGGATCAGGTGCTGCACGATGTGCTGGGCAGCGAAGCCGTCGAACGCTTGATCGAGCAGGGCCGCTACCGCCGGGATGTCTACTGACCCCCTGAAGATACACCGATCAAAATGTGGGAGCGGGCTTGCTCGCGAAGGCAGTGGATCAGTCCATACATCTGTTGACTGACACACCGCCTTCGCGAGCAAGCCCGCTCCCACATTGGCTCTTCTTCAGTAGGTAGATTGCATTGCAATCACACTGGCGCCAGCTTCTGTTCAAACACCGAAACCCCATCCAGGTCCCGCAAAATCACCGTCAGCTCCGCCGTCTGCCCGTCAATCTGCACCTCGCCAAAAAACTGGAACCCGGCAAACGGCGAGCTGTTCTGCACCGTCGGCGCCTTCTCGAACACCACTTCCGGGCCAAAGGTTTTATCCAGCGGATTAGGCCCGAAACTCCCGGCATTCAACGGCCCGGCGACAAACTCCCAGAACGGCTCAAAATCCTGAAACGCCGCCCGATCCGGATGGTAATGATGGGCCGCGCAGTAATGCACATCCGCCGTCAGCCACACGTGATTACGCACCTGCTGCGCCCGCAGAAACGCGAGCAATTCGGCAATTTCCAACTCGCGCCCCTGGGCCGGGCCCGGGTCGCCGTTGGCGATCGCTTCCCAACGCGGCACGCCGGGGCTGACCTCACCGTCGGGCACGCCCAGGCCAATGGGCATGTCGGCGGCGATGACTTTCCACTGCGCCTGGGAGGCCTTCAATTCGCGCTTCAGCCAGTCCAGTTGCTCACGCCCAAGGAACGGTTTTTCACCGCCAAGGTTGTCATCGTTCGGCCCGCGATAGCTGCGCATGTCCAGCACAAACACATCCAGCAACGGGCCGTAGCTGAGCTTGCGATAAATCCGCCCGCCCTGGTCGGCGCTTTGCCGGCGCATCGGTGAATATTCCAGCCAGGCCTGGCGCGCACGGCCTACCAGGGTATTGATGTCGCGAGTCTTGTAGCGTTCATCCAGTTGCTTGCTCGGCGACCAGTTGTTGATCACCTCGTGGTCGTCCCACTGCCAGATCTGCGGCACTTCGGCGTTGAAGCGACGTACGTTCTCGTCCATCAGGTTGTAGCGGTAGTTGCCCCGGTATTCATTCAAGGTTTCAGCGACTTTGCTTTTAGCTTCGGTGGTGATGTTGCGCCAGATGCGTCCGTCCTCGGTGGTCAGTTGCGCGGGCACCGGGCCGTCGGCGTAGATGGTGTCGCCGCTGTGAATGAAGAAGTCCGGCAGACGCAGGCGCATGGCTTCGTAGATGCGCATGCCGCCGATGTCCGGGTTGATGCCGAAGCCCTGGCCGACGGTGTCGCCGCTCCACACAAAGCGGATATCCCGGCGCTGCTGCGGCACGCTGCGCAGGTGACCGAACCAGGGCTCGCTGGCCACGCCGGTCTGGGCATCTTCAAAGTGCACACGGTAGAAAATCGCCTGGTCGACGGGCAGGCCGGTGAGTTCGACACGGGCGGTGAAATCGGTGCGGCTGTCGGCCAGGGGCGAGACGAATTTGCGCGGGTTGCTGAATACGCTGCGGGTGTCCCACTCCACCACCATCCGGGCCGGGCGGTCGCTGCGGCTCCAGATCATCGCGCGGTCGCCCAGCAGGTCGCCGGACTGCACGCCGTCGGTGAGTTGCGGGCGATCCTTGACCGAGGCGATCACCGCAGGCGCGAGGCCCGGCAGCAACAGGCCGGCGCCAACGGCTTGCATCACGCGGCGGCGGCCGAGATTGAAGTGGCTCATGCGGGTTCCCTCTCGAGCAGCAAAAGGGAAACTTAAGCATGACGGGATGAACGAGTTATGACACCGGCCTTATTGCTCACGGAGGTCAAATGTGGGAGCTGGCTTGCCTGCGATAGCCTCAACTCGGTTGCGTTGATACACCGAGGTGCCTGCATCGCAGGCAAGCCAGCTCCTACATGAACCGCGTCATGCCTGGGCGGGTGCGACAGAAAGCTCTACGGTCTCAGGGCGCTTGAGGAATGCATACACCACGGCCGTCAACAAACTGCCCGCCACGATCGCCAGCAGGTACAGCAGCGCATGGTTGATCGCATTCGGGATCAGCATCACAAACAATCCACCATGGGGCGCCATCAGCTTGCAGCCGAAATACATCGACAGCGCACCGGTCAGCGCACCGCCGGCGATGCTGGCCGGGATTACCCGCAACGGGTCCTTGGCAGCAAACGGAATCGCGCCTTCAGAGATAAAGCACATGCCGAGGATCAGCGCGGCCTTGCCGGCTTCACGCTCGGTCTGGGCGAACTTGCGCCGCGCCAGGAAGGTGGCGATGCCCATGCCAATCGGCGGCACCATGCCGGCAGCCATGGTCGCGGCCATGGGGGCACCGCTTTGCGCCGCCAGCAGGCCGACGGAAAACGCGTAGGCCGCCTTGTTGATCGGGCCACCGAGGTCGACGCACATCATGCCGCCCAGCAAGATGCCCAGCAGCACGGCGTTGGTGGTGCCCATGGTGCTGAGAAAATCCGTGAGGCCGGTGAGCATCTTCGCCACCGGCGGCCCTACCAGGTAAATCATCGCCAGGCCGGTGAACAGACTCGCCAGCAACGGGATGATCAGGATCGGCTTGAGGGCTTCCAGGCTCTGGGGCAAACGGATCGCGCGGCTGATGAATTTGACGCAGTAGCCGGCGAGAAAGCCGGCGAAGATCCCGCCGATAAACCCCGCGCCCAAAGTGCTGGCCAGCAGGCCACCGATCATGCCGGGGGCCAATCCAGGACGGTCGGCAATCGAGTAGGCGATGTAACCCGCCAGCAGCGGCACCATCAGCATGAACGCCTGGTCGCCGACGGTTTTCAGCGCGGCGGCCAGGGTGCCTTTTTCTTCAAAGGCATGAATGCCGAACACGAATGACAGGGCGATCAGCAGACCGCCCGCCACCACCATCGGCAGCATGAACGACACGCCGGTGAGCAAGTGTTTGTAGACACCGGTCTTCTCCGGTTTGGCAGCGGCACCACTGGCAGCGGATTCCTGCTTGCCTTCGGCCAGCGCCTTGTTGAGGGTCGCCTCGGATTGCTTGAGCGCGATCCCGGTGCCGCAGCGATAGATTTTCTTGCCGGCAAAGCGCTCGGTGGCGACTTCGATGTCGGCGGCGAGCAGCACCACGTCGGCGTCACGAATCGCCTCGGGACTCAGCGGCGTGCGGGCGCCCACGGAGCCCTGGGTTTCCACCTGCAAGTCATACCCGAGGCGCTTGGCGGTTTGCTGCAACGCTTCGGCAGCCATGAAGGTGTGGGCGACGCCGGTCGGGCACGCGGTGATCGCGACGATACGCGGCGTGCTTTTCGCCGGTGCCGCGTCAGCTACCTGCACCTGGGCCTCCTCGGCTCCGCGACGCAACACCGCGTCCACATCCTGCAATGCCTGGGCCGGCGTGCTGCGGAATACGCGTTTGCCGACAAAACGCTGCATGTCCACCGGCGTGCTGCTGACCAGCAATACCCACTCGGCGGCTTCAATGGTGGCCGCCGACAATTGGCGTTCCGGATGCTGCACGTCGACCACTTCGACGCTGGTGCTCCAGCCCTGGCGTTGCGCGGCGGCATCCAGCAAGCGGGCGCACAGCACACTGGTGACCATGCCGTTCGGGCAGGCAGTAACAATGGCTAACTTCATGACCAACCCTCTTATTGTTCTGTCAGCGGGCGCACGTGGACGCCGCTCTGCAAAGTCTCAAGCTGCGCTTCGTCGGTGATGCCAAAGCCGATCTGCGTGACCGCCATCGCGGCAATGGCGGTGGCGCGGCCCAGGGTCTGCTCCGGCGTATCGCCACTGAGCAGACCGTGAAGCATCCCGGCCAGCAGCGAGTCGCCGGCGCCTACGGTACTGGCCACGGTTACCTTGGGCGGCGTGGCGTGCAGCGCGGTATCCGGGCTGTACCAGCTCACACCCGCGGCACCGTCGGAGACCACCACATGCTCCACACCTTGCCGATGCAGTTGGCGGATGGCATCTGTGGAATGACCGAGGGCATCGGCCAGTTCTTCGGTATTGGGTTTGACCAGCCAAGGGCCGGCGTTCAATCCAGCGCGCAGCGCTTCGCCGCTGGTGTCCAGGGCGACTTTCAAGCCGAGGTTTTTCAGTTGCTGCAGCAGGCCCTGGAACCACTGAGGGGTGATGCCGCGTGGCAGGCTGCCGGCCACGACGACGGCGTCGTAGCCCGGAGCAATCCGCGCCAGTTGCTCAAGCAGTGCGTGTTGCGCCTGCTCGCTGACCAACGGGCCCGGCGCATTGACATCCGTGACCCGCCCATCCTGCTCGGCGATCTTGATATTGCTGCGGGTTTCTCCCGGCACCCGAATAAACGCATCGGTAAAACCACGACGGGCAATCAGCATCTCGAATGCCTGGGGATTGTCCTCTCCAAGAAAGCCGCCCACGGTCACCTGATGACCAAGGTCCGCCAGCACCTGCGCGACGTTCACGCCCTTGCCGGCAGCGTGGGTGATCATCGCTTCGCTGCGATTGACCTCGCCCGGTTCCAGGCGCGCCAGGCGCACCGTCAGGTCCAACGCCGGGTTCAGCGTCAGGCTTAAAATCCTTGCCATTTACACGGCCTCCACAAGCGCACGCACTTCGGCGGGAGAACCCACCGCCAGGGCTTTTTGTGCCAGGCCCTGGGCCTCGCTCAGACTGAATTCACGCACCCGTGCCTTGACCTCGGGGATGCTGCGCGCAGACACACTCAGCTCATCCACTCCCAGGCCGATCAGCACCGGAACTGCCAAAGGGTCGGCTGCCAGCTCGCCGCACACGCCGACCCATTTGCCATGGGCATGGGCGGCGCGCACGGTGATGTCGATCAGTTGCAACACCGCCGGATGCAGGCCGTCAGCCTGGGCCGACAGCGTCGGATGGCCACGGTCGATGGCCAAGGTGTATTGGGTCAGGTCGTTGGTGCCGACGCTGAAGAAGTCCACTTCCTTGGCCAGTACCGGCGCCAGCAACGCGGCCGACGGCACTTCGATCATGATCCCCAGTTGCAGGTCGGCCACCGGGATTTCCAGGCGCAGGCGCTCGGTCATGGCCCGAGCCTGTCGCCACTCGTCAACACTGCCAACCATGGGGAACATGATGCGCAGTGGACGGTTGTCTGCCGAACGCAACAGCGCGCGCAATTGCGCTTCCATGATCTGCGGGCGTTGCAGGGTCAGGCGAATGCCGCGCACGCCGAGGAAGGGGTTTTCTTCCTTGGCGATCGGCCAGTACGGCAGCGGTTTGTCGCCGCCCACATCAAGGGTGCGCACCACCAGCGGCCGGCCGCCGAGGCCGTCGAGCACGCGGCGGTATTCGGCTTCCTGGGTGGCTTCGTCGGGCGCTTGTTTGTGGGCCATGAAAATCAGTTCGGTGCGCAGCAGGCCGATGCCTTCGGCGCCCTGCTCCACCGCGCCGGCAACCCCGGCGCTTTCGCCGATATTGGCGAATACTTCGACGGCATGGCCATCGCGGGTCAGGGCCGGTTCATGGCGTTGCGCGGCGGCGGCTTTCAAGCGTTGTTCGCGGGTGTCGCGTTCGACGGTGGCGCGCTGCAAGGTGGCGGCGTCGGCGTCCACATGCAGGCGACCGCGCTGGCCATCCAGCAACAACGGCGTGCCCGAAGCCAACAGCAATACAGCAGGGCCTGCACCCACCAGCGCGGGAATGCCCAAAGCACGGGCGACGATGGCGCTGTGGGCGGTGGCGCCGCCACGGGCAGTGAGGATGCCGGCAACACGCACCGGGTCCAGGCGCGCCACGTCCGAAGGACCCACTTCGTCCATCACCAGGATGTAGGGTTCGTCCGGCTCCTGGGCGGTTTCGACGCCGCACAGTTGTGCCAGCACGCGGCGGCCAATGTCACGCAGATCGGCAGCGCGCTCGGCGAGCAAGGCGTCCTGCAACGATTCCTGCTGTTTGGCGGCGGCTTCGATCACGCTCATCCACGCGGCCTCGGCGCTTTCGCCCTGCTTGAGGCGCGTCTCGACTTCGTCGGTCAGTTCCGGGTCGTCGAGCATCTCCTGGTGGGTGATGAAGATCTCGCGGATGGCCTTGGATTTGCTGCGCTCGATCAGGCCCTGGATGTCCCGGCGCACGTCGGTCAATGCCGCGTGCAGGCGCTGGCGCTCGATCACCGGCGACTCGCCGCGCAGCGGGTATTCGAAAGGTTGCAGCACCTGGATATGCGCCGGGCCAATCGCAATGCCGGGTGCGGCGGCAATGGCCTGGATCAGGCTGCCGGACACTGGCGCGCTGATGACCGGTTCGATCTCGGCCACGGCTTGTTGGGCGCTGACTGCCGGCAACGGCTCGACTTCTTCGCCGAGGCCGTCTTCCACTGCCGCCAGCAAGGCGGGCAAGGCGTCACCGGCAATGGTTGGCTCAGCGACAAACTCCAATACCTGGCCGCGACGCGCACCGAGGCTGAGCAACTTGCTCAGGCTTTTTACCGATACCGCGCCGACGTCTCCATCGACGATGCGCACACGGATTTCACCGGCAAAACTTTTCGCCAATTGCGCGAGGATCTTCGCCGGGCGCGCATGCAGCCCGTGGGCGTTGGCCAGGGCAATGCGCACGCTTGGCCAGTCGGCTGGCAGTTCACCGCCGAGCACTTCCAGTACGGCCCGGCTGCTGGTGGCGCGGCCGAGTTCCTGGCCACGGCCTTCGATCAGCAAGGCACACAGGCGTTCGAGCAAGGTCTGGTGGGCCTCGCCGAGGCTGGCCAGGCAGAACAGGCCGCTCAAGGGCTGGCCCAGGTAACGCATCGGTTTATCCGGGGTGACAAAAGCCAGGCCCGGACGCTTCACCGTCTGCTCGCTGTGCAACCACCACAGGCCATCGCCCAGGGGCAGCGCGTCGACTTGTTGCAGCACGGCGGCAAAGCCATTGCTCACGCAATCGGCCTGGCGCAGCAGGCGTGCGCCTCTCCACACCAGTTCTTCGAAATCATCAGCCGACACGCCCAGGCCAATCATCTGTGCGTCCAGCGCCAGCTCCTGCGGCGCACCTTGCAGCAGTTTCAGCAAGGCCTCGGCAGAACTGGCGCGACGCAGGGCCTGGCCCAGGTCGGTCTCGCCGAGGGCACGGGTCAGTAGTTGCAGCAGGCGCAGGTGTTCGTCGGATTTGGCGGCAATGCCGATCGCCAGGTAGACGATCTGGCCATCGCCCCAATCCACGCCGTCGGGAAATTGCAGCAGGCGCACGCCGGTGGCGAACACCTGGTCGCGTGTTTCGGGGGTGCCGTGGGGGATGGCGATACCCTGGCCGAGAAAGGTCGAACCTTGGGCTTCACGCGCTTGCAAGCCACTGAGGTAACCCTCGGCGACCAGGCCATCGGCCACCAGTTTTTCAGCGAGCAGTTGCAAGGCAGCAGACTTATCCACAGCCGTCTGGCCCATGGATATCTGCTCGTGGGTGAGCTCAAGCATGCCGTTCTCCTAGTTAGTGCGGCGGGCGCACTAGGTATTATTTTGAATAAATCAGTGCAAAAGCGTTCGAATAAAATTGACTGAGTGGTCAGTTGGCAGGACCACACTCGTCGCGATAATCGTAAAAATACGCTTGCTGAAACGTTTAATCTAGAATTTATGGCAGATTACGCGTTAATTTCCCATGATTGAAGAGCCACTCGGCTGTTGAGTTGCGACAATGGTCGCCTGCAGTAATCGGTTACGATTGGACAAAATGTCGGGGCAAGCTCTAAAAAACAAGGAAATCCCGGTTTGAAACTCAGTGATATCGCGCGCATTGCCGGTGTGTCTGTGACCACCGCCAGCTACGTCATCAATGGCAAGGCCGAACAGCAACGGATCAGCACCGCAACCGTCGAACGGGTGCGCGCCGTGGTTGAAGAACATGGCTTTACGCCCAACCCCCAGGCCGCCGGGCTGCGCAGCCGGCACACCCGTACCCTGGGTTTTATCCTGCCGGACCTGGAAAACCCCAGTTACGCACGCATCGCCAAGCTGCTTGAACAAGGCGCCCGTGCCCGCGGCTATCAATTGCTGATCGCCAGCTCCGACGACGACGCCGACAGTGAGCGGCAACTGCTGCAATTGTTCCGCGCCCGCCGTTGCGATGCGCTGTTTGTCGCCAGCTGCCTGCCGGCCACCGACGACAGCTACCGCGAACTGCAAGCCAAGGGTTTGCCGGTGATCGCCATCGACCGGGTGATGGAGTCTACGCAGTTTTGCTCGGTGGTCAGCGATGATCGCCAGGCCTGCCAGCAATTGACCAGCAGCCTGCTGCACCCGCTGCCCAAGCAGATCGTGTTGATCGGCGCGCGGCCAGAGCTGAGCATCAGCCAGGAACGTACCGCCGGTTTCAAGCAAGCGCTGAAAGACTTCAGCGGCGAAGTGCTGATCGAACAAGGCGAGTCGTTCAGCCGCGACTGTGGCCGACAGCTGATGGAGCAGTTGCTGCAAAGCCTGGGGCATTTGCCTGACGCATTGGTGACTACGTCCTACGTCCTGCTGCAAGGGGTATTTGACGCGCTGCATGACTTCCCGCTCAAATCCCGGCCACTGCGACTGGGGACGTTTGGCGACACCCAACTGCTGGATTTCCTGCCGCTGCCGGTGAATGCCATGGCCCAGCAGCATCAGTTGATTGCCGACACCGCGCTGCGCCTGGCGCTGGCGGCCATTGAAGAACAGCACTACGAACCCGGCGTGCATGCCATCGGCCGTACGTTCAAGCAGCGGATTCACTCGGAGTAAGCGGTGTGGAGCTGATCGACAGCCACACCCATCTGGATTTTCCGGACTTCGATACCGACCGCCGCGAAGTCCTGAGCCGCAGTCGCCGCCTGGGCGTGCGCAGGATGGTGGTGCTCGGGGTCTATCAGCAGAATTGGCAACGGTTGTGGGACCTGGTGCAAACCGACGCGGATTTATTCGCCGCCTTCGGCCTGCACCCGGTGTATCTCGACGACCATCGCCCCGCCGACCTGACGGAACTGGGCGACTGGCTGACCCGCCTGAACGGCCACCGGCAACTGTGCGCGGTGGGCGAAATCGGCCTGGATTATTTCCTCGAACAGCTGGACCGCGAACGCCAGCAAAGCCTGTTTGAAGCGCAACTGAAGCTGGCGGTGGACTTCCAACTGCCGGCGCTGCTGCATGTGCGCCGCAGCCACGCTGCCGTGATCGCCACCCTCAAGCGCATTCGGCTGCCACGGGGCGGAATCATCCACGCGTTTGCCGGCAGCCAGGAAGAGGCCCGCGAGTACATCAAGCTCGGCTTCAAACTGGGCCTGGGCGGCGCGGCCACGTGGCCGCAAGCCCTGCGCATGCACAAGGTGATCGCCCGGCTGCCGCTGGGAAGCGTGGTGCTGGAAACCGACTCACCGGACATGGCCCCCGTGATGTACCCCGGCCAGCGCAACAGCCCCGAACACCTGCCAGACATCTGTGCCGCCCTGGCGGAGCGCATGGGCATCAGTTCCTCAGCGCTGGCCGAGGCGAGCACCCGCAATGCCTGCGAGCTGTTCAACTGGTAGGCGCCCATCCCCGATGCATGCCTGGCCATGCCTCACACTCGAAAGGCCCCGATCAACTGCTTCAGCTCGATCACTTGCAAGGACAACTGCCGGCTGGCCTCTTCAGTCTGGTGCGCGCCCTGCGCTGCATGTTCACCGGCGCGATTGATCTCGACGATGTTCTGATCGATGTCATGGGCCACGGCAGTCTGCTGTTCGACGGCGGCGGCAATCTGCTGGTTCTGGTCGACGATCATGCCTACCGCGCCGAGGATGTTTTCGAGGGCCTGCTGGACTTTTTCCGACTGCCCCACCGTGCCATTGGCCATCTCGTGGCTGGTGCCCATGGCCTTCACCGCAGCGCCGACACCGCTGTGGAGCTTGGCAATCATCTGCTCGATCTCTTCGGTGGAGTGCTGGGTGCGCCGGGCCAAAGTGCGCACTTCATCGGCCACCACGGCGAAACCGCGTCCTTGCTCACCGGCGCGCGCGGCCTCGATGGCGGCATTCAACGCCAGCAGATTGGTCTGTTCGGCAATGCTCTTGATCACTTCCAGCACGCGACTGATGGATTGGCTGTCGATGGCCAATTGGTTGATGACCCGTACCGATTGATCGATCTCCGAAGCCAACGCCGCGATACTGCCTTGCTGGGACTGCACCAGGCCGCGTCCGCTGACGGTTTCATCGTTGACGCTGTGAGCGCTGCTGACCGCCGCCGCCGCGCTGCGCGCCACTTCCTGGGCAGTGGAGGACATCTGGTTCATGGCGGTCGCCACCTGCTCGATCTGGCTGCGTTGGCCGGACACGGCCTGGTTGCTGCTGGCCGAGACTGACTCCACTTGTCCGGCCTGGTGTTCGACCTGGTTGACGGTGTGCCCTACCCGCTCGATCAGGTCATGGATCTTGGCCACGGTGGCGTTGAACACCTGGCCCAAATCCCCCAGTTCGTCGCGGCTGTGGGCGATGAAGGTGACGGTCATGTCACCGGCCGCCACCTTGTCCATCGTCGCCCCCAGGCGGCGCAAGGTGGTGCGGGTGGAGGCGTAGAAACCGGCATACAAATAGAAGATCAGCAAAAACACCGACGCCAGTGCCGCCACCAATCCGATCATGTGCGTGCGGTTTTCCGACAGGCGTTGCTCCAGTTGCTGCTCGAGAAAGGTCAGGGTGGCTTCGTCGAGCTGATAGGTCTTGGCCATCAACGTGCTGACGTCGTCGTAGAAGTCTTGCCATGGGGCGTCGAGGGTTTCGGCCATGACGACCTGCTCTTCGAACAACTCACTGCCTTGCTTGAGGCTGGCCTTGCTCGCGTCCGCCAGGCTCGCCAATGCTGCGTGGGCGGGCTTGCTGGAGCCGAGGGCATCCTGCAGTTTCAGGCCGTATTCCGCCTGGAGCTTTTCCAGTTGCTGCAGCAGCTCGTCAAAACGAGTGCTGGACGACGAATTGAGAAAACCCTGGCCCAACGAATAAGCCCCCATGGCCCGGCCTTCCCCCAGGGTCTGGGTGACTTGTGGGGTAACGCTGGTGATCAGTTCACTGAGTTGGCGCAGGTCGCCCTGAGGGTCACGGCTCAAACCCGACTGGCTGGCGATGATCTGGCTGAGCATCTGCGCCTTGTTGAGGAGTTTGCCGATCAGCGCGCTTTTGCTGAGCAGTGAAGTTTCCTGTTGCTGGGCCTTGAAGGCGGCGATCATTTCATCGCGCTTGGCCTCGAAGGCGGCGGCCTGCTCAGGGTCGGCGGACAGGGCGTGGAAGCTTTGCAGGCGCTGCAGCAGGCTGTCTTCGAGGGCGGTGATTTTGTTTTCGATATCACCGGCCTTGCCTGATTGGCCGAGGGTTGCGTTGATCTGTACCTGGTTGTTCAGGGTTTCCAGGTCGCGGCGCAGGGCCAGGCTGCTGCCCAGCAGGTCGAGGCTTTGCAGCTCGATGCGAGTGCCCTGGAATTCTCGCCAGGAATCGCGCACCAGGTAGTAGTTGGTGGCCAGCATCGGCAACAGGAACAGCACGCTGATAAGGCTGAACTTCATGCCGAAGGTCAGGCGGTTCATGAACGCGACGGCGGGATAGAGCAAGCTCTTCACAGGTGAACTCCCTTTTCTTTTATTTTTATTGAGGGCGCAGGGCGGCGGCAGATAGCCACTATTTGGCGCTCTGTCTGTATAGCTCAATTCGAAAAGGAGGTTTGTAACTTAAGGTTAACGAGGTAGGAGCGAGCTTGCCCGCTCCTACAGGGAGGCAAATCAGGGCAGCACGGTCCAGATGGCAAAGCCGGCGTACCACAGCACGGCGGCACGCAGCAGCAACTCCCAGATACGATCAAGGCTGTTGATGCCCTCGGCGCCTACCACCGGTGGCGGGATCTCCGCGGCCACCACGCCCACCTTCTCCACCAGTTGCGCAGCACTGATGTCCCAGCTCAGCAGCTCATGCAGCATCACCCGGCCGACCGCCACAAAGTTGCCGACCAGGGCGAAACTCGCCGCCAGCAAACGTACCGGCAACCAGTCGAAGGCATGGCGCAATTGCCCGGCACGCTCGGCCACCAGCGGGTTCTTGCTGTTCTCGGTCGCCAGCGCCAGTAGACGGTAGGCCAGGGCGGCCACCGGCCCGAGGAGGAAGTACCAGAAAATCACCGCGAAAAAGCTTTGGTAGGCCTGCCACAACAGATGGCCCTGGACCCGCTCCAGCAACTGTTCACCACTGTCGGCACTGATGCTCAAGTCACGTTCGGCCACATGTTCGGCCGCCTGCAGGTCACCCCGACGCCAGGCATCACGGAACGGGCCCAATCCGGCCAGGAGATCGCCACGGCCCAGGCTGTAGATCACCACCAGCAGGTGCACCGGCAGCGCCAACAGGCCATAGGCCACTGGCTCCAGCACCAGCAACAACAACGCAAGCAAGGCCACCGGCAGCAGCACCAGCAATGTGAGGATCAGCCACGGCTGCTTGCCCAGGCTGGCGCTCGACTCCAGCTTGGCCAGTTCCCGCAACCAACCGCCATCACGTTGTATTCGGTGACGCAGGGCCGAGAACTTCTCGATCCATACCGCCAGCACCAACACCAGAAAACTCATTGTGCGTGTCCTCCATCCTGCAAGGCGCTGCGAAAGCGCGCCCAATCAAATTCGGGTCCGGGGTCGGTCTTGCGTCCCGGGGCGATATCGCTATGGCCACAAATGCGCTGGCGGGTAATGCCCGTGTACGTCGCCAGCAACTGGCGCGTCAGGGCGATCAGGGATTGATACTGGGCATCGGTGAAGGGCAGGTCATCAGTGCCCTCCAACTCGATCCCCAGGGAAAAGTCGTTACACGTCTCACGCCCCTCGAAGCTCGATACCCCGGCATGCCAGGCCCGGTCCCGACACGAGACAAACTGCGTCACCGCGCCATCACGCTCAATCAGAAAATGCGCAGAAACCCGTAGGTCGGCAATACCTTCAAAGTAGGGGTGTTCCGTGACATCCAGGCGATTCTGGAAAAACTCGTGCACCTTGCCGGTGGCGAATTGCGCCGGTGGCAGGCTGATGTTGTGCACCACCAACAGGGAAATCTCGCCACCGGGGCGCTCGTTGAAGTTGGGCGAGGGGCAATGGCGAATGCCCTGGCACCAACCGCTGGCGGGGTCCAACTGCATACTGGTTCCTTGAACGAGGCTGGGGTGACTCAGTATGCCGCGTTCCGCTGTCTGGTTGCGATCACTTGGCGCGATGAAGTTGGCGCAGGTTGCCAATCACCGAAGCCAGGGCGCGGTCGAACAACAGCGCATCATCCAGGGTTCGCACCGCGCCGCGCTTGAACTCCAGGGCCAGTTCAAGCGGATTTTTTTCCAATACCTTGAGGCCGGTTCGATTGACGAAAATACAGGTATTGCCCGGCGCAATAATCGCCGTCAGCTTGCAACGCAGGGTGTTTTCGGCGTCTTCCTGAAATTCCACCCAGCAACCGATCCGCAGTTGGCGAACCTTGAGCAGGTCGGGATCATCTTCCGGCAGGCTCGCCTCGATGGCCGGTGCCGCGGGACTGAGGACGAATGCCTCGCGCACCTCGACTTGCGACAGCGACGGTTGTTCCTCGGCACTGCCCCGGAACGATTGGACATGCAGGGTTTGCAAGCGGGTGAAAAATTCCCGGGTAATGAAGGGATCGAATGCCGCGCCGCTCAACCCATCGCGCAAGGCTTTCAGCAAGCCTGGCAACTGCTCCAGCAGGTGCCGGCCGGCTTCGGTGTCTTCGCTGAGGCCGACACTCCAGATCAACTCGTCCATGGTGCGCAACCCGGCCAGCCATTGTGGCGAGTGCTCGCCATGCTTCAGGCACGCCAGCAACAGCACCTGGCTCCAGGCCTGTTGCAGGAACTGCACCACGACCTCGGGCAGTACTTTGCCCAGCAACCGCAGATTGAGGGCTTCGGCTACACGCTGACGAGCGATTTCGGTACGGGCGCGCCCTTCTTCCGCATCGCGGGTACGTTGCTCCAGCAATTCGCTGCGGCGTCGCTCGTCATGGGTAAACGCGGTGAACTCGGTCAGTAACTGGGAAAAGATTGCCGGATCATCCACAAAATCGTTCAGCAACCGCTGCACCACCTGCTCGATGTGCAGGTACAGGCTGTCGCGCTGATAATCGTCGCGCTGGCTCCAGCCCATGGCCGCCGAAGCGATTTCATTGAGCAAGCGTCGCGCCGGGTGATTGGTGCGGCTGAAAAAACTCTTGTCCAGCACCGCCACTTTCAGCATCGGGATCTGCAGGCGGGCGATCAGCGCCTTGAGGGACTCGGGCACCGTACCGTCATTGAGGATGAACTCGAACAGCATGGCGATCAGGTTGATCACATCCTCGTCCGCATCCTCCACCACCCGAGACTTGCCGCTCTTGACGCTGACCCGGGTCAGCAATTGTTCAAGCTGGTTGCGCAGGTCGAAATCGTCCTCGACCTCAGGCTCAGGCACATATTGCTGCAAATGGGAGAGCAGGCGCAGCAGGTCACGGGTGGAGATGGGCTGGGTCTCGGCGCTGGCTTCCAGCGTGGGTGCCACGCTGCCGCGCACTGCCGACAGCAATTCCTGCAACGCCGCGAAAACTTCCTGGCCGCTGTCGTCTGCCGGGTGGCCGGCAATCGGCGGGGTGTCTTCAGGCAACTCGGCCGTGGCGACGGCGCGCCGCGATGGCACGGCCTTGAGTTCGGGCAATACGCCGGTGGCGATCAGCAACTGATTGGCTTCGCCGTACAACAGATCAGCGTCACTGAGCACGTATTTCTCAAACAGCTTGAGAATGATCAGCTTGACCCGGATTTCCACGCCAAGGCTGCGTCCTGCTTGCAGAAAAAACGCGCACAGCATTGCCGGGCCCAGGGGGTTGTCCCGATCATCCAGGCGTTTGTCGAGCAAGGCATTGAGCCGGGCTGTCAATTGCCCAAGGGCGAGCCCGTCACGGCGCAGCACCTTGCCCAGCATGGCCTCGAGCGCGACGGCTTTTTCCAGCTCATCGCCCGAGACCCCGGGCGCCGCGGTGTAGGACACCACCGGAATCAGTTGCAGCTCACCGCGCTCCACGTTGCCAAGATTGGCAAACGCTTCGTAGAGTTGCTCCATGAAGCCACGCTCGAAATTCTTGCGCTTGAGGCGCAGGTCGCGCATGGCTTCAAAGAAAATACCGTGGTCGACGTTACTGCGGGTCTTGTCGGCCATTTCGAACAGGGTGTCGTCGGCGTTATCAAACAGCTCCTGCAGTCCCTGCCTGAGTTGCTGCGCCGCCTTGTCACGGACCTGGAGCAACACCACCGGCAGGCGGGCGAGCGGCGATGGCGTCGCCCGTGCCTTATTGATCGGCACCACCTTCCCGTCATTGTGCATCCTGGCCTCCTGAAACGGCGGTATTCGATTGTGTGAAGGATCGGTGCAGCAACGGCGCGAAGCACGCCGGGGCACTGCGAAAATCGGGCTATCACCGTGACGTCAAAGCTATGACGCCAATTGCAAGGCGCGAGATTATCTTGCAAATGAGGGTTGTTGCGCCAGCGAACTCTGTGATTGCCGTGTAAATGAACATCGCGCACCGCACCCGAGGTGCCAGTTGCCTTGGGTTCAGGCCCGCCCTGCCCCTATAATCCAGGCACTTTGTTTGTGGAGCCTGTTATGCCCAATCTTCGTCTAGCCGACCTGACCGCCGAAATCGAAGCCAACGTGCGTCGCGCACTGCTGGAAGACATCGGCAGCGGGGATATCACCGCACAACTGATCCCCGCCGAACGCCTGGCCAAGGCCACGATCATCACGCGCGACGCCGCCGTCATCAGCGGCACGGCCTGGGTGGAAGCGGTGTTTCGCCAATTGGACCCACGCGTCGCGGTGCATTGGCAGGTGCGCGACGGCGAACGTGTCAGCCCCAACCAGGCGCTGTTTCACCTTGAAGGCCCGGCCCGCTCGCTGCTCAGTGGCGAGCGTTGCGCGCTGAATTTCCTGCAACTGTTGTCAGGCGTTGCCACCCGCGCCCAATACCTGGCGGACTTTGTCGCGTCCACCCAGGTCAAGCTGCTGGATACCCGCAAGACACTGCCCGGCCTGCGCCTGGCGCAAAAATATGCAGTGACCTGCGGTGGTTGCCACAACCACCGCATCGGCCTGTATGACGCGTTCCTGATCAAGGAAAACCATATCGCAGCCTGCGGCGGCATTGCCCAGGCCATCAGCGCCGCCCACAAGATCGCCCCGGGCAAGCCGGTGGAAATCGAAGTGGAAAGCCTGGAGGAACTGCGTGAGGCACTGGCGGCGGGCGCCGACATCATCATGCTGGATGAGCTGAGCCTGGATGACATGCGCGAAGCGGTGCGCCTGAACAACGGCAAAGCCAAGCTGGAGGCCAGTGGCGGGATCAACGAAAGCACCCTGCTGCCCATCGCTGAAACCGGCGTGGACTACATCTCCATCGGGGCGATGACCAAGGATGTGAAGGCGGTGGATTTGTCGATGCGGCTTAGTCTCTGAAACGCCCTTGAATGTAAGCGCCTGCTTTTGTGGCGAGGGAGCTTGCTCCCGCTGGAGTGCGCAGCGCTCCAAAGGTTTTTGGGGTCGCTTGGCAACCCAGCGGGAGCAAGCCCCCTCGCCACATTAAACTTGTGTCAGATCGCGAGATTGTTCATCCCGCAATACTCGTTCCAGTCGACACCCAGCACCTCGGCCGCTTCCTTGTGCAAAGCCAGGCGCGCCGCCTCGAACGCTTCGGGGGTGGAGGTGTACTTCAGGGTCAGTTCCCATGGCTGCAGGCCCTGGGCCTCGGCCTCATCCTCAAACGCCCATTGGATCTGGTCCCTTTGATCATCGGCGCTCAGGTCCTTGATCTCATCCAGCAGTTCCGGCGATTCCGCGACGTACTTTTTGAGGGCTGCTTCGTGCCGCGCTTCCTGGGTCATTTCTTGTGTGGTCATGTCGTTCTCTTAGATCGAGGAATGGGGATGCATCTGGGTCATCAAGGTCGCGCAGATACAAAAGAACAGGCATGAATACCGGTTCGTCTGGCCTTCAGAACCATTCTGGGATCATCTGAAAACTGTGTTGCCTTTGTGCCCGAGACAGGAATCGAACCTGCGACCTTCGCGTTACGAGTGCGCTGCTCTACCGGCTGAGCTACACGGGCGGTGGGCTAAAGCTAGCACTGCCTTGGACGTCCGGCAACTCACTGCATTTCGAGGGCAATCACACCTTGCACCCAAAAGCGTGGCTGCAGGTGACCGTTACTCAGGCCCATGTAGTGCTCGCTGCGCTCCGTGAGTCGGGGCACGTCACGAATCGCGACGAACACCAGCAAGCCGACGGCCACGACACTCGCTGCCATCCACACCCTGTACAACGCCGGTACCGGGGCGACCGATGGAACGCGCCACACATGCAATCCCATCAGCCAGCCAACCACCAGCGCCAGCCAGAGTTGCGACACCGGCATCACGATTACCCCATCCACCTGTGCCTGGGTCAGTGCACCGATCAGAGAGGCAAACAGGCACAGGCGCAGCAGGTCCACGGGCGCCAATGACAACGCACGCTTACGCAACACGTCCAAGGTTGACCAACCCGCCCACGCGACCAACGCGATCACGCACAGCGTCGACGGTACGCCCCATTCGCTGGCCCACTGCAGAATCGCCTGGTGGGGATGCGCGGCAATGTCATTGGCGATGTCGGCAAAATGCATCGGCCCGAAACCCAGCCAGGGCCGCTCGATAATCATGCTCCAGGCCTGCCACCATATCGGCCCACGCCCCGAGAGGCTGGTGGTCAGTCGATCTACGGCACCATTGGAAATTACAATCCCCAAGTACCCTGCCAGCACCGTGAAGACCAACCAATACAACACTAACCCACAGGCCAGTGCCGCCAACTGCCAGCCCAGCCAACGGCGCCCCTGCGGCCCCAGGAACATCAGCACGCAGCCGGCAGCGCCCATACCGAGCCAGGTGCCGCGGGTACCGCCACCGATCGCGATCAGCCACCAGACACACAGCAGGGCGAACACTGCGCCCCGCGCTGGACGAGCGACGTTTGAAACCAGCAAGGGAAGCGCCAGCAGCGGCAGGGTGAAGGTCTGGAACTGACCGTAGAAACGTTTATTGGAGAACCCGGACAACAGCAAATCGGTATTCACGATTGCTTCGCCGCTGGTGAAGGCGAGGACCCCGGCGTGCAGATATTGAATGCTTTTAACCATGCACAGCAGCAATACGAACAGGACCAATACACGATCCAGGGACTCATCCCCATTGCGCCTGGCCCGGCTGAAAGCCACAGCAGTGGCGCAACAACTGATGAGCAGCGCCAGCTCGGTCAACGCCCAGAGTGGCTGGTGGGCCAACAGGGCCGAAACCAGCCCCGCGCCCCCGATCAGCGACACCCCGAGCGCTGTCGACCTGTCTACGCATCGCTCTGCCTGCGGCAAGCACAGCCCATACACCACCGCACACAGCGCCACCGATATCTGCACCGCACGTTGCCAGTCATGGCTACTGAACGGCGCGCAGATAGCCAGCATCAGCAGACACATAACCACGACGAGGAATATGTTCCCCCGCTGCTGGACAGACGACGTCATCGGCAACCTCTACTTCCTTGTGATGGGCGTAGAGCGGTTTACACACACGCTCTTCCTTGCTGCGTAAACAGTAGACGACCTGATGATCACGCGCCGCCGGAAGCACAACCTTTAGCGGCGTATTGGTCTTCTGCCGTGGTGGTGCACTTCCAGCCGGTTGTGGCGCTACGGGTCAAGGTGATGATCTTGCCCAGGACCGGCGCGGGTGCATCGAGGATTTCACAGGCAATCGTGCCAGTACCGGTGGCGATGTCGCCGGTCACGTCAATCTTGCAGTTGGCCGTTGGGCTGGTCCCGCCAATCAACGCCAGGGTCGGTGGCGTCCCCTGGTTCAGCGTGTCTTCAAAGCCCGCCTTCAACGCGGAGACTTCGGCCAGCCCTGCGGTGAACTTGGCCTTGGCCTGGTGCTTGGTATACATGGGCAGGCCGATGGTGGCCAAAATGCCGATGATTGCCACGACGATCAACAATTCGATCAAGGTAAAACCTTTCTGACGCATCACATTCACTCTCCAGAATAAAACCTTTCGCGAGGCGCATCCTGCACCCCGTCTCGGCAACCGCGCCAGTGTACTCACCCCCGCGCAACCAATGCTGAACAAGACGCACAAACTGACATTTTTTCGCTCACGGCGAGCCTGCCCGAATCCGTCACCTGACTAAGCTATAAATCTTCCACTGTCTGTGTGCGGAACCGTGAAATGAATGATGTTTCAGCGATCTATGCCTGGGAAGGCGTCAACCGCAAAGGGCGCAAGGTATCCGGAGAAACCCGTGGTCACAATCCCGCCCTGATCAAGGCACTGCTGCGCCAGCAAGGTATCAATCCTGGGCGCGTACGCAAGAAATTCGCCGGTTGGCCGAGCCTCGCCCTGCCGGTCAAACCGGCAGAGATCGCCCTCTTCACCCGCCAATTGGCGACGCTGCTGAAGGCTGGTATCGCACTTTTACAGGCGCTGGATATCATCGCCGAGGGCTTCGACAACCGGCATATGGGGGCGCTGGTACAAGGCTTGAAGCAGGAGATCGCCGCCGGCAGCAGCCTGGCTGTCGCCTTGCAGAAATACCCACGCTACTTCGATGATCTGTACTGCAACCTGGTTGCGGCGGGTGAACAGGCGGGCGCACTCGAAGCGCTGCTGGAAAGGGTGGCCATTCACCTGGAAAAAAGCGAACAGCTGAAAGCCAGAATCAAGAAGGCCATGACCTATCCCGTGACGGTACTGGCAGTCGCCACCGCTGTCAGCGCAATCCTGCTGATTCACGTGGTGCCGCAGTTTCAGGGGTTGTTTGCCGGCGTCGATGCACAACTGCCGGGCTTTACCCTGGGCGTCATCAGCCTGTCGGAGTTCATGCAGCAAAGCTGGTGGATGCTGATCCTGGCCGCGGGTGCCGGTTTCGCAGGACTGCGCAAAGCCTATCGCTCGTCCACAGGCTTTCGCCACTGGCTCGATGCCAGTTTGTTGAAAGCTCCCGTGGCAGGCACACTGCTGAAAAAATCGGCGGTCGCCCGCTACGCTCGCACGCTCTCGACCACCTTTGCGGCGGGCGTTCCATTGGTGCAGGCATTGGATTCCGTGGCCGGCGCCACGGGTAACGGGCAGTTCAGACAGGCAATCAATCGTATGCGGCACGACGTTGCAACCGGAATCCAGCTGAATGAATCCATGGCCATAAGCGGCCTGTTTCCAGGCATGGCGATCCAGATGACGGCTATCGGCGAGGAGTCGGGCACCCTCGATAACATGCTGGAAAAAGTCGCCTGCCACTACGAGGCTGACGTCGATAACCTGGTGGACAACCTTACCAGCCTCATGGAGCCGCTGATCATGGTGGTACTCGGCGGCATCGTCGGGGCATTGGTGCTGGCCATGTACCTGCCGATCTTTCAACTCGGTACAGCCTTTTGAGCACGCCACTGACTGAGATCCTCGCTTATCAGCCGTGGGTGTTTGTGTCAGGCGCGTTGCTGCTGGGCTTGATTGTCGGCAGTTTTATCAACGTGCTGGTATGGCGCCTGCCGAAGATGCTGGAACGTGAATGGCGAGCCCAGGCCCATGAAGTACTGGGCCTTCCCGCCGAGCCTGTCGCCGCGCCCTATAACCTGATGCACCCAAACTCCTGCTGCCCGCGTTGCAACCACCCGATTCGCCCCTGGGAGAATATTCCGCTGCTCAGTTATGTACTGCTCAAGGGACGTTGCTCAAGTTGCCATCAACCTATTGGCGCGCGTTATCTCATCACCGAACTGGCGTGCGGGTTGATCTCGGCGGTTGCCGCCTGGCATTTCGGTTTTGGCTGGGCAGCCGGAGCGGCGTTGTTGTTGAGTTGGGGCTTGCTGGCGATGAGCCTGATCGATGCAGACCACCAACTGCTGCCGGATGCGTTGGTGCTACCGTTGCTCTGGCTGGGGTTGATCCTCAACAGCTTTGGCGTTTTTGTTTCATTGCCCGATGCGCTGTGGGGCGCGGTAGCCGGTTACATGAGCCTGTGGTCGGTGTTCTGGGTGTTCAAGCTGATTACCGGCAAGGACGGGATGGGGCACGGGGATTTCAAGCTGCTGGCCATGCTCGGTGCCTGGGGCGGCTGGCAGATCCTGCCGATGACGCTGTTGCTGTCTTCCCTGGTGGGTGTGATGGGAGGCCTGATTCTATTGCGCCTGCGCAAAGCCCAGGCATCCACTCCAATGCCTTTTGGTCCGTATCTGGCAATTGCCGGCTGGATTGCATTGCTCTGGGGTGGTCAAATAACCGACTTCTATTTGCAGTCTGTCGGTTTCAGATGACCACTTCTGTCGCAACACCCTGGATTCTTGGCCTCACTGGCGGCATCGGCAGTGGCAAAAGCGCCGCCGCCGAACACTTCGTCCGGCTTGGCGTGGACTTGATTGACGCCGACCACGCCGCGCGCTGGGTAGTCGAACCCGGGCGCCCTGCCCTGGCGCAGATTGCCGGGCATTTCGGTGCGGGTGTGCTGCAGCCTGACGGGCAACTGGACCGCGGCGCGTTGCGCAAGCTGATCTTCGAAGTGCCCGACGAGCGCCGCTGGCTGGAGGCGTTGCTGCACCCGCTGATAGCCGAGGAGATTCGCAGCCACCTGGCGCGTGCACAATCGCCTTACGCGATCCTGGTGTCACCGCTGCTGATCGAGTCCGGCCAGTACACCATGACCCAGCGGGTGCTGGTGATCGACGTGCCGCAATCGTTGCAGATACAGCGTACCCTGCAACGCGATGGCATCAGCGAAGCGCAGGTGCAGGCGATTCTCAAGGCCCAGGCCACCCGTGAAGACCGCCTGCGCCATGCCGATGACGTGCTGGTCAATGACCAGGACCTGGCCCGGCTGCACGCCGAGGTCGAGCGACTGCACCACTTTTACCTTACTTTGCGTGGAGGCCGATCATGAGCCAACCCTTGAACGTCGAATGCCCAACCTGCGGCGCACCTGTGGAATGGAAAGCAGAAAACGTCAACCGTCCCTTCTGTTCGGACCGTTGCAAACTGATCGACCTGGGCGCCTGGGCGTCCGAGGAACACAAGATCCCGGTCAGCCCGGACGCCGAGGACGACCTGTTCTCCGAAGACTTTCAGCCCAAACACTAAGGCCGCATAAAGCCATAGTCCTGCTGGTCGTCGAGATTCTCTGCAAGGTACTGCAGCTCGTCGGCCAGGTCTTCAAAACTGCGCACGCCCTTGCTCTGCTGCACCACCGCACTGAGCATGGCGCGCAGGGTCAAGCCCGGGTCAAAGCCGATTTCCTGCGCCGCGTCCTGGCTTCTGCGTAACTCCTGCCGTGCCCACTCGTACACACTCATGATTCCGTGCTCCTGGAAATTTTGCAGAGCATGCGACCACTTGCGCGTGCGGCATTTGACCTGGATCAAGGCCGCGGATCGTCATCCTTCCAGGGCGCCGAGAGGTAGCGAGTGCGGTTGAATGTCTCCAGCCACTCGGGGCAGAACACCACCAGGGCGCTGATCACCATGCCGTTGATAAAGGCCTCGGGGAAAATGATCAGCCACAAGTAGCCGACAAAATCCTCGATCCATTCCGGCATCGCAAAACGGCCATCGAACCACAGCAGCCCCAGGCCTGCCAGCAGGCACAACAAGGCCGACAGTGCGGCGGCGAAAAAGCCCGAACAGAAGATATACACAAAGGGATTGCGTGGCCTCGCCCGCTCCACCAACAGCGCACAGCCTTCGGTGACCAGCACCGGCAACAGGATCAGCAGCATGCCGTTGATCCCCACGGCGGCCAGGTCCTGGCGGCCGAGCAACACCAGGCCGATTTGCGCGGCAAAGCCTCCGACAATCGCCAGGGGCCAATCGAGCAACAAGGTCACGGCGGTCATGCCGATGAAGTGATAGGACACCCCGGTGTCGAAATCCCGGCGCACCAACCACAACATGAACAGTGCGAATACGGTGCCGAACAGCAAGTGCTGGCGTCGGCGGTCGGCAAACAGCTCGACCCACGGCGAACGCAGGAGCGCCCACATCACCACCGGCGCATACAGCAGCCAGCCGATGCTGAGGGTTTCCGGCGCCAACACCGCTGCGCTGATCACGGCTGCACCTGCTCCAGGGCCTGGCGCAGTTCAGCGGCGGAGTCGTATTCGTGCTGCGCCACCAGCGTCCCGTGATCCAGTTGCAGCCACAGCACTTTATCCACAGGTGCGGGATAGCGCGGGCTTACGCGGGCATCGCGGTCGAGCATGACGCGATAGTTGTAGGCCTGCATCGCCGGCACCGCGAACATCTTCGCGATCAGCCGGGGCATGCGCTGGATATCGGCGAGAAACACCGCATGCCGAGCCTCCAGGTAACCCTTGGGCTGGCCCTGCAGCGCCGCATCGACGATCTTGGCGGCGTCCATGCTGCGCGCTACGAGCAAGGTTTGCGCCTGGTCATCCAGGGTGTAGGCCTGGTCGAACTGATCAAGCAACGTCCAGGGTGCAACACGCTCACCCACTTCGACGGCGTGGGCCCACACGGGCAAAAGACTCAAGAACAGCACCACAAAACCCTTCACTGCATACTCCTCATGCCACGGGAAACTGTCGAGTGGCCAGTCTACACCGACCTTTTGACGCAGGACTTCCTGCGGTCATCATTTGGACGCTAAGCTGGTGACATGGATGACTCAGATTATTTGCGCCTGCTCACCGTAGCGGCCGAACAAGCCAACGCGTTCCTGTCCAATGCCCGCAAATGGGAGCGTGAGCGTTGGGTCTGCCAGCGCCTGTTGCAAGGCTTGAACGTGCCCTACCGCGCCGAAGAATTCCACGCCGCCGGGCAAGAGCCGCCGGACGTGCTGTTTCGCGACGCCAGTTTCGAAGTGTTTTTCGTACTCGATGAAGGCCGGCGCCTGAACGATGAATGGCGTGACGAACTGCTGCGGCGGCGCAGCGCGTTTTCCCTGAGCCAACTGGTTCGGCGAGAAGCCAAGCCCCGGCGCATTCCCGCCCACGAATTCCTGTTGCGCCTGGCGCCCACCCTGCGCAAGAAGGCCCACAACTATAAAGAGCGCGGGATGGACCTGGGGGAGCTGGACCTCATCGCCTTCGCCAGCCTCAAGCGCGAAGTACTGGACCTCAACAGTCACTTCCCTCCTCCCACCGAGTACCTGCGCCAGGGCTGGCGCTCGCTGTCCCTCGTGGGGCCGACCTTCGCCCGCGTACTGTTCGCGCACCCGGACGCGCCGGACTTCTTGCGCAACAATCTGGGGCGCAGCATAGTGTTTGATGTGGGCATCAGCCTGTGATCGGGTTGGCGACTATGCTTCAGGCAATGCCGCCAATCACCCGACTGTAACGTGGCGCCCTTCAGCAACGTCTACCTGACGAGGCCTTTATGACCAGCCGCCTGAACCCCGACGACCAACAGCATGTCGAAGAGTACCTGCAACTGTCCCAGAACCAAGTCGAGCGCAAGCCTTTCCGGCCCTGGCTGCTCCTTGCCGTGGTGCTGGTTGCAGTGATCGGCCTGGGTTTGCTGAGCCGCCTTTTGAGTTACCTGACGCTATGAGCTGCCTGGCGCTCGCTCGGGTAACTGCACCGATTTCCTTTAGCCTTGCGAGATATCCCCATGACCCATCGTATTATTATCGTCGGCGGCGGCGCCGGCGGCCTGGAGTTGGCTACCCGCCTGGGTAAGACTCTGGGCAAGCGCGGCATCGCCAGCGTCACCCTGGTGGATGCCAACCTCACCCACATCTGGAAACCCTTGCTCCACGAGGTGGCGGCCGGCTCGCTGAACTCTTCGGAAGACGAACTCAATTATGTTGCCCAAGCAAAATGGAACCACTTCGAGTTCCAGCTGGGGCGCATGAGCGGGCTTGATCGCGAGCAGAAAAAAATCCAGCTGGCCGCCACCCTCGACGAGGAAGGCCGGGAACTGGTGCCCGCGCGCGTACTGGGCTACGACAGCCTGGTGATCGCCGTCGGCAGCACTACCAATGACTTCGGCACCGAAGGCGCGGCGCAACACTGCCTGTTCCTCGACACCCGCAAGCAGGCTGAGCGTTTCCACCAGCAATTGCTCAATCACTATCTGCGCGCCCATGCCGGGCAGACGGACGTGGTAGAGCAGATCAGCGTCGCCATTGTCGGCGCCGGTGCCACCGGCGTCGAGCTGGCCGCCGAGCTGCATAACGCCGCACATGAACTGGCCGCCTATGGCCTGGACAAGATCAAGCCGGAAAACATGCACATCACCCTGATCGAAGCCGGCCCACGGGTGCTGCCTGCCCTGCCGGAGCGGATCGGCGGGCCTGTGCACAAAACCCTGGAGAAACTCGGGGTGACCGTCCTGACCAACTCCGCCGTGAGTGAGGTGACGGCCGACGCCCTGATCACCAGCAGCGGCCAGGTAATCCCGGCCAGTCTCAAGGTCTGGGCCGCCGGGATTCGTGCGCCAGGCTTCCTCAAGGACATCGACGGCCTGGAAACCAACCGTATCAACCAACTGCAAGTGCTGCCGACCCTGCAAACCACCCGCGACGAGAACATCTTCGCCTTTGGTGACTGCGCGGCCTGCCCGCAACCCGGCACCGATCGCAATGTGCCGCCACGGGCCCAGGCAGCTCACCAGCAGGCATCGTTGCTGGCCAAGTCGCTGAAACTGCGGATCGAGGGCAAGGACCTGCCGTCGTACAAGTACACCGACTACGGCTCGCTGATCTCGCTGTCGCGCTTCTCGGCGGTGGGTAACTTGATGGGCAACCTGACGGGCAGCGTGATGCTGGAAGGCTGGCTGGCGCGGATGTTCTATGTGTCGCTGTATCGCATGCACCAGATGGCACTGTATGGCTTCTTCCGCACGGCGATGCTGATGCTGGGGAGCAAGATCGGGCGAGGGACCGAGCCGCGCCTGAAACTGCACTGACAGCACGTTCCGGGATAGGACTCGGTGAGTGTGGGAGCGGGCTTGCTCGCGAAAGCGGTGGTTCAGTGCCAGATGCACTGACTGACACACCGCTTTCGCGAGCAAGCCCGCTCCCACATTTGTTTTGTGGTGCGGACAGGATTCCGCGCACAAAAAAAATCCCCGTATCTTTCGATACGAGGATTTTTAATATGGTCGGGGTAAGGGGATTCGAACTCCTGACATCCTGCTCCCAAAGCAGGCGCGCTACCGGACTGCGCTATACCCCGGTAAAAAAAAGGCGACCTCTCAGTCGCCTTCTTCGATCAGCGCTTTTGGCCTCTGATCTTAAGATTCGATTCCAGCGTTAACTGGTCTCAAAAATGGTGGGTCGTGTGGGATTCGAACCTACGACCAATTGGTTAAAAGCCAACTGCTCTACCAACTGAGCTAACGACCCAAATATGGTCGGGGTAAGGGGATTCGAACTCCTGACATCCTGCTCCCAAAGCAGGCGCGCTACCGGACTGCGCTATACCCCGGTTTTGAAATTGGCTCCGTGACCAGGACTCGAACCTGGGACCCAATGATTAACAGTCATTTGCTCTACCGACTGAGCTATCACGGAACTACATATTTCAAAGTGTTACGTTGTTGCATGTTACCTTCTCTTCGACGCTTCCGTATCGCTACGTTAGTGTCTCTGAGGCGCGCTATTCTACAATCTTAAAAACCCCTGTCAACCCTTTAAATTGCTTTTAAGACAATGATTTGCGCTTCTTTCTGATTTCTCCTTGGGGAGAAGAAACCGTTGGGCTGACGTTGCTGCGGGGCGCACTTTACAAGCCTTTGCCTTACAGTTCAACGCCCTATCGAAAAAAAAGGCCCCGCAATGCGGGGCCTCTTCTTATAGCAGTACCGCTTGGGCTTAGTGGAAGACGATTTCGTCGTTCTCCACCGTCGCCTCGACGCTGGTGCCCGGCATAAAGCTGCCCGACAGGATCAGCTGCGCCAACGGATTCTCGATCCAGCGCTGGATCGCACGTTTCAACGGCCGTGCGCCATAAACCGGGTCGTAACCAACCGCGATCAGCTTGTCCAACGCCTCGCGGCTCAGCACCAGGGACAACTCGCGCTCCGCCAGACGGCTGCGCAGGCGGCCCAACTGGATCTCGGTAATGCCCGCGATCTGATCCCGTGCCAGAGGCTCGAAGATCACCACTTCATCGACCCGGTTGATGAACTCCGGCCGGAAGTGGCTGGTCAGCGCGTCCATTACCGCTGCACGCTGGGCTTCACGGTCACCCACCAGCTCCTGAATCTGTACCGAGCCCAGGTTGGAGGTCATCACGATCACCGTATTGCGGAAGTCCACGGTACGCCCGTGACTGTCCGTCAGGCGGCCATCTTCCAGCACTTGCAGCAACACGTTGAACACATCCGGGTGGGCCTTCTCGACCTCGTCCAGGAGGATCACCGAGTAAGGCTTGCGCCGTACCGCTTCGGTCAGGTAACCGCCTTCCTCGTACCCTACATAGCCTGGTGGCGCCCCGATCAGGCGAGCCACGGAATGTTTCTCCATGAACTCGGACATATCGATCCGCACCATCGCCTCTTCGGTATCGAAGAGGAATTCGGCCAGGGCCTTGCACAACTCGGTCTTGCCCACGCCGGTCGGGCCGAGGAACATGAACGAGCCGCTCGGACGGTTCGGGTCGGACAACCCGGCCCGCGAACGCCGCACCGCGTTGGACACCGCGACCACCGCCTCTTCCTGGCCGATGACGCGCTGGTGCAACAGGCTTTCCATCTTCAGCAGCTTGTCGCGCTCGCCTTCGAGCATTTTCGACACCGGGATACCGGTCCACTTCGAGACGACTTCGGCGATTTCTTCCTCGGTCACCTTACTGCGCAGCAGCTGGTTCTCGGGCTTGCCGTGCTGGTCGACCATCTGCAGGCTACGCTCCAGGTCCGGGATCACCCCGTACTGCAACTCGGCCATGCGGTTCAGGTCGCCTTTACGGCGGGCTGCTTCCAGTTCCTGACGGGACTGCTCGATCTTTTGCTGGATCTGCGCAGAACCCTGCACTTCGGCTTTTTCCGAGGTCCAGATTTCTTCGAGGTCCGAATACTCGCGTTCCAGGCGAACAATTTCTTCCTGGAGTTTTTCCAGGCGTTTCTTCGCCGGCTCGTCTTCTTCTTTCTTCAGGGCCTGGGATTCAACTTTCAGCTGAATCAGGCGCCGATCCAGACGGTCCAGCACTTCGGGCTTCGAATCGATCTCCATCCGAATGCGGCTGGCCGCTTCGTCGATCAAGTCGATGGCCTTGTCCGGCAACTGCCGATCAGTGATGTAGCGATGGCTCAGTTTCGCCGCCGCGATGATCGCACCGTCGGTGATCGCGACTTTATGGTGGACCTCATACCGCTCTTTCAAGCCACGCAGGATCGCGATGGTGTCTTCTTCGCTCGGTTCTTCCACCAATACTTTCTGGAAGCGACGCTCAAGGGCCGCGTCCTTCTCGATGTACTGGCGGTATTCGTTCAGCGTGGTCGCACCCACGCAATGCAACTCGCCCCGCGCCAGTGCCGGCTTGAGCATGTTGCCCGCGTCCATCGAGCCTTCGCCTTTACCGGCGCCGACCATGGTGTGCAGTTCGTCGATAAACAGAATGATCTGCCCTTCCTGCTTCGACAGTTCGTTCAGCAGGGATTTGAGGCGCTCTTCGAACTCGCCACGGAACTTGGCGCCGGCAATCAGCGACCCCATGTCCAGGGACAGCAGGCGCTTGCCTTTAAGGCCGTCCGGCACTTCACCATTGATGATGCGCTGGGCCAGGCCTTCGGCAATCGCGGTTTTACCCACGCCAGGTTCGCCGATCAGCACCGGGTTGTTCTTGGTGCGACGCTGCAGGACCTGGATGGTGCGACGAATTTCGTCGTCACGGCCGATCACCGGGTCAAGCTTGCCTTCTTCGGCGCGCTTGGTCAGGTCGACGGTGTATTTGTCCAGGGCCTGGCGGGACTCCTCGTGGTTAGGGTCATTTACCGCCTCGCCGCCGCGCAGGTTGTTGATGGCGTTTTCCAAGGCTTTTTTACTCACGCCCTGGCCCAGCAACAATTTGCCGAGTTTGCTGTTGTCGTCCATCGCGGCGAGCAGCACCACTTCACTGGAGATGAACTGGTCGCCCTTTTGCTGCGCCAGTCGATCCGCCTGGTTAAGCAGACGCGCCAGATCCTGGGACATGTTCACGTCGCCAGTCGGGTTTTGGATTTTCGGCAGTTGGTCGAGCTCTTTGCTCAACTCCTTGCGCAGGCTGTTGACGTCGAAGCCCACCTGCATCAGCAAGGGTTTGATGGAACCGCCTTGCTGCTCCAGGAGCGCTTGCATCAAGTGCGCAGGCTCGATGGCCGGATGATCCAGGCCAACCGCCAGAGATTGGGCGTCAGATAAAGCCAACTGCAATTTGCTGGTTAAACGATCAATACGCATTAGTCACCTTCCTTTTGAGCAGGCCGGAGCTATGAACAAACACATCCTGAATGAAGAAACCTGCCAGATACCCTTATAGATGGGGTGGATTCTGGAAGATTCAAGCGGGCGACCGCTGACTTGCGTCAGGATTGACCCAAGTCAAAGGAGTCTAGCGTTCAAGCCAGACAAGGGAGGCAAACCGACCGGTGCGCGGGCTGCGACGGTAGGAATAGAAGCGGGGATCCGTCACGGTGCACAAGCCGCCACCGTACACGGCAGTGACGCCGCGGGCGGCAAGCCGCAGGCGGGCCAGCTGATAAATGTCGGCCATGAACTTGCCCGGGTTCTGACTGGGCACGAACGCCTCAATCGTTTCCGGAAGTTGCTGCATAAAGGCTTCACGCACTTCCGGGCCGACTTCAAAGGCTTGCGGACCGATGGCCGGCCCCAGCCACACCAGTACGTCGGCAGGCTCGGTATCCAGGCTTTCAACGGTCGCTTCCAATACGCCAGCGGCCAGGCCACGCCAGCCGGCATGGGCTGCCGCGACGCGGGTACCGGCGCGATTGCAAAACAAGGCAGGCAGGCAATCAGCCGTCATCGAAGTGCAGGCGATGCCCGGAGTGCTGGTCCAACTGCCATCGGCTTCGGCAGTCCGGCCGGGATCCGCCTCAACGACAACCACACCGTGAACCTGGCGCAACCAGGCGGGCTGGATATTGAAGGCAGCGCAGAGACGACGGCGATTTTCGAGCACGGCATCGAGGCTGTCCTCGACATGATCGCCGAGATTTAGGCTGTCGAACGGCGCCACGCTGACGCCGCCCGCACGGGTGGTAACGCAGGCTTTCACCCCGGCCGGCGCGGGCCAGTCAGGAATCAGCCAGTCACTCATCCGATAAACGCCTCGCGATCCTGCTTGAGCAGCGACAACAACCAGACAAAATCGTCTGGGAGTGGCGATTCCCAGCTCATCCGTTTACCGCTCGTCGGATGATCCAGCTCTAGGAAGCGTGCATGCAGCGCCTGGCGCGGGAAGGTTTTCAGCGAATCAACCATGGTTGCACTGGCCGCCGGCGGAATGCGGAAGCGCCCACCGTAGGCCGGATCTCCGACCAACGGGAAGTTGATGTGCGCCATGTGCACCCGAATCTGGTGGGTACGACCGGTTTCCAGCTTTACCCGCACGTGAGTGTGGGAGCGGAAACGCTCAAGCACGCGGTAGTGGCTGACGGCTTGCTTGCCGCCTTCCATCACCGCCATGCGCTGGCGCTGCTGGCCGTGGCGGCCGATCGGGGCATTGATTTTGCCACCGGCGGTTACCACGCCGATCACGATGCATTCGTAGATCCGGCTGACGCTGCGGCTCTGCAGTTGTGTGACCAGCTGCGTCTGCGCCTGAATGGTCTTGGCTACCACCATGAGGCCGGTGGTGTCCTTGTCCAGGCGGTGCACGATGCCGCAGCGCGGGACATTGATGATGTCCGGCACGTGGTGCAACAAGGCATTGAGCAGCGTGCCATCAGCGTGCCCGGCGGCCGGGTGAACCACCAGGCCGGCAGGTTTGTTGATCACCAGGATGTCGTCGTCTTCATAGACGATGTCCAGTTCAATGTCCTGGGCGATCCATTCTCCCTGGGCTTCCTGCTCGGCAGTCAGCTCAAGAATCGCACCACCATGGACTATGTCTCGCGGGCGGATAACCGCTCCATCCACAGTCAGGCGGCCGTCTTTGATCCAGGCGGAAAGGCGCGAGCGCGAGTGCTCAGCGAATAATTGTGCGGCGACTTGATCGAGGCGTTGGCCGCCCAATTCGGACGGCACCTCTGCGCGAAGTTCAATTTTATCGGACATGCTCAGACTAGGCGTGGCACAGCCTTTGGTTTCGGCTGCGCGCTTGTGGTTAAATACGGCGTCTTTTGCCCCGAGGCTTTCCAAGGGGCGCTCATCATAACAGGACGGCCCCGCCCAAGACAGCGGCCGTCATAGGGACGCAAGCCGCCATGCAAGTGAAACACCTGCTGCTGATCGCCATCCTCGCCATGACTGCTGCTTGCTCGTCAACAAAGGAAGTCGTCGACGAAAACCTGAGCGAGGTCGAGCTGTACCAACAAGCTCAGACCGACCTGAACAACCACAGCTACACCAGCGCCACGGCAAAACTGAAGGCACTGGAGTCGCGGTATCCGTTCGGGCGTTACGCCGACCAGGCCCAGCTCGAGCTGATCTACGCCAACTACAAGAACGCCGAGCCGGAAGCTGCCAAGTCCGCCGCCGAGCGTTTTATCCGCCTGCACCCGCAGCATCCGAACGTGGACTACGCCTACTACCTCAAGGGCCTGACCTCGTTTGACCAGGACGTTGGCCTGCTGGCGCGCTTCCTGCCGCTGGACATGACCAAGCGTGACCCGGGCGCTGCCCGCGACTCCTACAACGAGTTCGCCCAGCTCACCAGCCGCTACCCCAACAGCCGCTACGCGCCGGACGCCAAGCAGCGCATGATCTACCTGCGCAACCTGCTGGCTTCCTACGAGATCCACGTAGCCGACTACTACCTGACCCGCCAGGCGTATGTCGCTGCCGCCAACCGTGGCCGTTACGTAGTGGAAAACTTCCAGGAAACCCCATCGGTGGGTGACGGCCTGGCCGTGATGACCGAGGCTTACCAGCGCCTGCACCTGGACGCCCTGGCGGCCACCAGCCTGGAAACCCTGAAGCTCAACTACCCGGACCACCCAAGCCTGAAGGACGGCCAGTTCGTACCGCAGGTTGCCGAAGCCGACAACCGCTCGTGGTTGAGCAAGTACACCCTGGGCCTGATCGAGTCCCGTCCACCGCTGCCACCGGGCGAAACCCGCGCCAACCAGGACATCATCAAGCAATACCAGGACGCCAAGGATTCGATTCCATCGGACCTCAAGCCGCGTGACGAAAACGGCGACATCATCGAAGAGCAAGGGCCTCAAGCCCTGGGCAACAACGAAGATCGCTCGTGGTTCAGCTACATGACTTTCGGTATCTTTGACTGATTGTTCGCCGCGATGCAAAAAGGGAGCTCTTCGGAGCTCCCTTTTTTATTGCGCTGCATAATTGCGCTGTGCGCCCATCACGTCCTTGGCTAAACTGCGGGATTCCTTGTCGAGAAGCTGCCCACCATGGTTCGTCTACTGTTCTGGATCGCCGTTATTGCTGCCGCGGTATGGTTTTGGCGCAAATTCAAAAGTCCGGCCGCCAAACAGCAGCGGCCCAGCGAACAGGGCCCGATCCAGATGGTTCGTTGCGCCCACTGTGGCCTTCACCTGCCACAGGATCGAGCCTTGAGCCTGCGCCAGGAATGGTATTGCACCCAGGCGCATCTGGAGCAAGGGCCGAAATCTATCCAGCGTTGATTCGGCCTGCCGGCGCATACGGGGCCGGATCAATGATCGGCTCATGTCCCAGCAACAAATCGGCAAACAGTTGGCAGGACGCCGGCGCCAGCACCAGGCCGTTGCGGTAATGCCCGCAGTTGAGCCACAGCCCGTCGAAACCTGGCACCTTGCCAATATACGGAATGCCCTCCGGCGAACCGGGCCGCAAACCGGCCCAATGCCCCACCACTTCGGCATCGGCCAGGGCCGGAATCAACTCGACGGCAGAGGCTTTCAGGCTTTCCAGTGCAGAGTCGGTGGGCGTCTTGTCGAACCCCTCGTGCTCCAGCGTGCTACCAATCAGAATGTGCCCATCCCGCCGAGGAATCGCATAACGCCCCTTGGCCAGGACCATGCACGACAAGAAGTCCGACGCACACTTGTACAAGATCATCTGCCCCTTGACCGGCTCCACGGGCAACTCAAGCCCCAGGCGGCCCAGCAACTCACCGCTCCAGGCGCCGGCGGCCAGCACTACCTGATCGCCATGGATCGGCCCGAGCGCCGTATTCACCCCAACAACCTTGCCGCCCTGCTGAATAAACCCATCAACCGCACACTGCTCGTGAATCGTCACGCCCGGCAGGGCCAACAAGGCCGCCTTGAGGGATTTGACCAACCGCGGATTACGCACATTGGCCACATCCGCCATATAGATCGCCTGGGAAAACCCGGCACCCAGCACCGGCACAGCGTCATGGGCAGCTGAAACATCCACCTTGCTCAGCGGGCGCCCTTCGCGGGCTGCCCAGGCAAGCGCCTCGGTTTCATCATCCAGGTCCAGCCAATACAGGCCGGTGGTGTGAACTTCCGGGTCAATGCCAGTAGCCGCGAACAGACGCTCTGCCAGTTGCGGATAAAAATCCTGGGACCAGTGCGCCAGGGCCGTCACGGCCGGGCTGTAGCGCCACGGGTAGAGCGGGGAGACAATGCCGCCGCCGGCCCAGGAAGACTCCTGACCGACCGCCGAACGATCCAGCAACACAACCGCTTGCCCTTGGGTCGCCAGGTTGAACGCCGTCAACAACCCTATTACCCCACCACCCACAACCACTACTTGCTGTTGCTTAGCCATTGTTCGATCCAGCCGATAAAAAGAAAAAGGCACGCCCGGCGCCCAATCGTCCAGCTTCCTCATCATTGCCCCCAGCACGCCTTGCGCGTCATATCAGGCGCGGCTCCCGGATTGCTTCGCGCACCGGTACTGCTCAGACTGAAGGCGGCACAGGGATCGCCCGCCATCACCGAGTCAATTGCCGGCGTGGCAAGCAGAACGAAATCCTGAGGGTTCAATGCAGGGGTGATTCTATAGCGATCATTGCCGGCGATGACGCCAGTCGCATCAATAAAAGTGCCGTTCCTCGCGTAATAGCGCTCAAGGTACTGTGCCTGCTCACTCAGCAACCCGGCAATTTCCGCGCGATAGACCTTTTTCATATGGCTGAGATACCCGGGATAGGCGACGCCCGCCAGGAGTCCGACGATCGCCACGGCGATCAGTAATTCGATCAGGGTGAAGCCTGTGCAATCCTTGCCCATCGTGCTGCTCACCTATTGAAGTTGTCGCCACATGATTCGTCGAAAACGCTCGCCGGGCCCGCTGCCCACACGGGCATACACAGACTCCAGGACGGAGCGTGAGTGCCCACTGACGCCCACTGATGTCACGCGATAGACGGTGGCCTGGGCCTCTGCCGGGAGTTGAGCCAAACCCGTTCCCGGCCCCAGGTTTTGAATACCGTAGACGCCATCTTTCATCCCTATCCAGGTCACAGTCGATACGGGATTCGTCCCCGGCCCCACTACCGAAACCGATTCGGCAGGTGGCGCGCACGCAGCCATCGAGTGGCAAGGGCGCAGGGCGAAACCTGACGCCTGCACCAAAGACTCGCCAAGCCTGAGGCCGCTTTCGGCCTGCTGAAACGACTGGTTGCGCTGTCGAAGGCTGCCGGTAATTTTTTCTTGCGAGATTGCTCCCTGCATCGAAGACAATCCGAGGAGTGCCAACAGCAGCAGGAATACCAGGCTGATCAGCAAAACCATGCCTGCCTGCCTCGAACGGGAGAGGTAATAACCCATGGGCACGCTACTCCAGGCGATTACGTAGTGCCGCGACCACGCTGTAGGCCTGGTCTTTCACCAACCCATTTGGATCCTGAAGTGTCAGCAGAATCCGCACGCTGCGGATGAGCGACTCATCGCCGGGGTTGGGGTCATATCGGCTGACAACCGTTGAGCCAGGCTTGTCGGCCACGCCGAAACTGATATCGAATGCCCCCACGTTATCCACCAGCACCGCTTTGCTCGGGGCCGCCAGCGTGCTGAACTTCAGCTGCCCGCCCTCAAAGGTGTAGGTCAGCTTGCGCAGTGGGAAGTGGATTTGCCCGGGCGTCGCTGCCGGCGGGCTTCCAACATAGGCGTGGGCAGAGCCGGTGCAATCGGAAAGCACCGTCCAGTCCGGCTTGCTGCCACCCTGCCCGACGTCGGCGGTCACCAGCGTCAGGGACCGGGAACTGCCGGTGGTACTCCATCCAATGGGACGATCAAAACCTGCGGGAGCGTTGCTGATTGATGCAGCGGACAAGCAGCCAAACATGCCCGCCTGGCGTATTTCCTGTATCAGCTTGCCAAGGGCGAACCGTGCATCATCCTGCAACAGCGAAGCCGCACTCTGGCTGGCATAAGTGGTTCGGGAGCTGAGTGCAATCTGGGTCACCCCCAGGATCAACATCAGGCCGAGGGCCAATGCCAGCAGCATCTCCACCAGGCTGAAACCGCACACTGGACATCTCATGGCAACACCCTCGGGTCGACTGCAACCCGGCTGGTCAGGGTGAATGTTTCCCGGGTGCCTTGAGCCTTCGCTCCACGGGAGTCGTCCCAACTGATGCTGATGGTCACTTCTCGCTGATTGACCGCAACCGACCCCTTGGCGCTTTCCCCGGCGAACCCGACGATATTCGCTTCAAAGTCGTGCAGGTCCAGATCACGCACACTCGCGACCGAGGTGCTGGAGGGCGCGCGTTCACCCTGGCCCCAGGCGTAATCAGCACCCGAATTGGCGCGGATCCGGTCGAGCATGTCGTAGGCAATGAAACTGGCCTGACTGGTCATCCTGGAACTGTCGGTGTATTTCAATGCATTGAGCTGAATGACTGCCGCCCCTAGCAGGCCGACAGCGAGGATCAGCACAGATACCAGGACCTCGATCAGGGTCATTCCGGCCTGGGTCGGTTGCGGGTGGGGCGTTACGGGAAAAGCGTTCATTACCATCGCCATCCATGTCGAAGGTCATCAGAAAGCAGCGCAAACCTGCTGTGCGACGCAAGACTAGCGCCGGTATTGCCTGGGCGCTGCCCCCCGGAACAAAGCGAAATACTTTGGACAGAATGGCCACCATTCGACCCGCCGGACTGGGCGCTATAACTATGTCTGCCATCCGGCACCGACTGAAAAAGCACACCGCGTCCACGGAGGGACGGCCCATGAAACAACGAGGTTTCTCGCTGATTGAACTGATACTCGGCCTGTTCCTGAGCGGCATCCTGGCCAATCTGGCAGTGCCGAGCCTCAAGGGGCTGCTTGAATCGCAACGTCGCCAGAGCGCCGCCGAATCCCTTGCCGGCGGACTGCGTTATGCCCGTACAGAAGCCATCGCACGCAATCGCACGGTGGTTATCCATGCATTGGACGATGACTGGAGCCGGGGTTGGAGGGTGATACTGGACCTGAACGGTCGCGGCCATCTGGACGACAAAAACCCGGTGCTGCTGGAGCGCCAGGACAGTGGGCAGATACCGATTGTGGGGAATACGCCGGTGAGAACCCAGATACGCTTCAGCAGCCTGGGTGAACCGCTGCTGTCAGCAGGGGCATTCAGCGCCGGCACCGTCCACGTGTGTGCGACGGACCAGCAACTGAGCCTGTATCAAATAGTGCTGGCCGCCAGCGGGCGTATCAGCCTGCGCAGTAACAAGACCGAGCAGGCTTTGTGCCGGGGCTATGCCGGCACTCTGGGCCTCAGAGCAGCGAACGAACCCGCAGCTCCTTGGGCATGGAGAAAGTGATGTTCTCTTCACGGCCAGCCAGTTCATCAGCGCCCGTGGCGCCCCAGGCCTGCAGTTGCTGAATAACGCCACGCACCAGGACTTCCGGGGCCGACGCCCCGGCAGTGATGCCAATGCGTTCGACACCGTCGAACCAGCTGCGCTGCATGTCTTCGGCACCATCGATCAGGTAGGCCGGGGTGGCCATGCGCTCGGCCAGTTCGCGCAGGCGGTTGGAGTTGGAGCTGTTGGGGCTCCCCACCACCAGCACAACATCGCATTCGTCGGCCAATTGCTTGACCGCATCCTGGCGGTTCTGGGTGGCGTAGCAGATGTCATCCTTGCGTGGACCGCCGATGGCCGGGAAGCGCGAGCGCAAGGCATCGATGACGCGGCTGGTGTCGTCCATGGACAAGGTGGTCTGGGTAACGAAAGCCAGCTTTTCAGGGTTGTGCACCTGCAATGCAGCGACGTCTTTTTCGTCTTCCACCAGGTAGATCGCCCCACCATTGCTGCCATCGTACTGGCCCATGGTGCCTTCGACTTCCGGGTGACCGGCGTGGCCGATCAGGATGCATTCACGACCATCACGGCTGTAGCGCGCGACCTCGATGTGCACCTTGGTCACCAGCGGGCAGGTCGCGTCGAACACTTTCAGGCCACGGCCTGCTGCTTCGGTGCGTACCGCCTGGGAAACGCCGTGAGCGCTGAAGATGACGATAACGTCGTCCGGCACCTGGTCCAGTTCTTCAACGAAGATGGCCCCGCGGCTGCGCAGGTCTTCGACCACAAACTTGTTGTGGACGACTTCATGGCGCACGTAAATCGGCGGCCCGAAAACTTCCAGGGCGCGGTTGACGATTTCAATCGCCCGGTCCACGCCGGCGCAGAAGCCACGGGGGTTGGCGAGTTTGATTTGCATGCTGTGCCTCGTGTCTTGCCCTGTAGGATCGAGCTTGTGTGGCGAGAGCGCTTGCTCCCGCTGGGCTGCGAAGCAGCCCCAACAAGCTCGCCTCTGCAGTAGGCCGATTTCGTTAGTTACAGCGCTTTAACGTCGATGATTTCAACATCAAAGGTCAAGGTTTTCCCGGCCAACGGGTGGTTGAAGTCGATGGTCACTTGCGCGTCATCAAAGGCTTTCACCACACCCGGCAGCTCGGTATTCGCCGCATCGTTGAAGATCACCAGCAAGCCTTCCGACAGCTCCATGTCCTGGAACTGCGAACGCGGGATGATCTGCACGTTTTGCGGGTTGGGCTGGCCAAAGGCGTTTTCCGGCAGGATCTGCAGGTTGCGCTTGTCGCCGGCCTTGAAACCGAACAGTGCCGCTTCGAAACCCGGCAGCAGGTTACCGTCGCCGACCTTGAAGGTCGCCGGGGCCTTGTCGAACGTGCTGTCGACCGTGTCGCCATTCTCCAGGCGCAATGCGAAATGCAAGGTGACTTCCGTGTTCTGGCCAATGCGTTGCTCAGCCAATACCTGTTCAGTCATGAACGGTCTCTCCGGTTTTCTTGCTTTTGAACATATCCAACGCCAGCATGATTGCACCGACGGTGATGGCGCTGTCGGCAAAGTTGAACGCCGGGAAGTACCAGCGGTTCTGCCAATGCACCAGAATAAAGTCGATCACATGGCCCAGGGCAATGCGGTCGTACAGGTTGCCCAATGCGCCACCCAGCACCAGCGCCAACGCAACGGCCAGCCAGGTGTCGTTACGCCCCAGGCGCTTGAGCCAGACTACCAGCACGGCACTGACCACCACGGCGATCAGGGCAAACAGCCAGCGCTGCCAGCCGGAGCTGTCAGCCAGGAAGCTGAACGCAGCGCCGGTGTTGTAGGCCAGGGTCCAGCTGAAGTAGTCGGGAATCACCACGATCTGCTGGTACATCTCCAGGGCGCCTTCGAAGTGAGCCTTGCTGAGCTGGTCAATGACCAGCACCAGCACGCTCAACACGAGCAAGCCCAGGCGTCCAAAACGACTGGCTTCAGGCATAGTGACGAACCTCGCCAGCGCCAGAGATGTTGTCGACACAGCGACCGCAGATTTCCGGATGCTCAGGGTTCGCGCCGACATCTTCACGGCAGTGCCAGCAACGGGCGCACTTGGCGAAGGAGGACTTGACCACCTTGAGCTTGAGACCCGGGACTTCGGTCGCGACGGCATCTGCAGGCGCCTGGGCAAACGGCGCCAGGCTGGCGGTCGAGGTGATCAGGACGAAGCGCAGTTCGTTGCTCAGCTTGGCCAGGTCAGCGGTCAGGCCTTCTTCGGCAAACAGCGTGACTTCGGCCTGCAGGTTGCCGCCAACGGCCTTCGCCGCGCGCTGCACTTCCAGCTCCTTGTTCACGGCAACCTTGACGGCCATTACGCCTTCCCAGTACTCGCGGCCCAGCTCGAAGTCGGCCGGCAATTCGGTCAGGCCTTCGTACCAGGTGTTGAGCATCACGGACTCGTTCCGCTCGCCCGGCAGGTATTCCCACAGTTCGTCGGCGGTGAATGCCAGGATCGGGGCGATCCAGCGCACCAGCGCTTCAGAGATGTGGTACAGCGCGGTCTGCGCCGAACGGCGGGCCTTGCTGTTGGCGCCGGTGGTGTACTGGCGGTCCTTGATGATGTCGAGGTAGAAACCACCCAGCTCCTGCACGCAGAAGTTGTGGATCTTCGAGTAGACGTTCCAGAAGCGGTATTCGCCGTAGTGCTCTTGCAGCTCGCGCTGCAGCAACAGGGTACGGTCCACGGCCCAACGGTCCAGGGCGAGCATTTCCTCGGCCGGCAGGATGTCGGTGGCCGGGTTGAAACCGGTCAGGTTCGACAGCATGAAGCGTGCGGTATTACGGATCCGGCGGTAGGCATCGGCGCTGCGCTGCAGGATCTGCTCGGAAACGGCCATCTCGCCCGAGTAATCGGTAGAGGCAACCCACAGGCGCATGATGTCGGCGCCCAGGGTGTCGTTGACCTTTTGCGGCGCGATCACGTTGCCCAGGGACTTGGACATCTTGCGACCGTTCTCGTCGACGGTGAAACCGTGGGTCAGCAGCTCGCGGTAAGGGGCGTGATCGTCGATCGCGCAACCGGTCAGCAACGAGGAGTGGAACCAGCCACGGTGTTGGTCCGAACCTTCCAGGTACAGGTCGGCACGCGGGCCGGTCTCGTGGCCCATCGGGTGCGAGCCGCGCAGTACGTGCCAGTGGGTGGTACCCGAGTCGAACCAGACGTCGAGGGTGTCGCTGATCTTGTCGTACAGCGGCGCTTCGTCGCCCAGCAACTCGGCGGCGTCCAGCTTGAACCAGGCTTCGATGCCCTCTTGTTCAACGCGCTGGGCAACCTCTTCCATCAGCTCGACGGTACGTGGGTGCAACTCGCCGCTTTCCTTGTTCAGGAAGAACGGAATCGGCACGCCCCAGTTGCGCTGGCGGGAGATGCACCAGTCCGGACGGTTGGCGATCATCGAGTGCAGGCGCGCCTGGCCCCAGGCCGGAACGAACTTGGTGTCTTCGATCGCCTTGATCGCACGCTTGCGCAGGGTTTCGCCGCGGGTAGGCTCCTTGTCCATGCCGATAAACCACTGCGCAGTGGCGCGGTAGATCAGCGGGGTCTTGTGACGCCAGCAGTGCATGTAGCTGTGGGTGATGGTTTCGGTGTGCAGCAGCGCACCGACTTCCGCCAGCTTGTCGACGATCGCCGGGTTGGCCTTGAAGATGAACTGGCCACCGAAGAATTCCAGGGACGGCACGTACACGCCGTTGCTTTGCACGGGATTGATGATGTCGTCGTTGACTAGGCCGTACTGCTTGCAGATCACGAAGTCGTCTACGCCATAGGCAGGCGAGCAGTGAACCACGCCGGTGCCGGCGCCCAGTTCAACGTACTCGGCCAGGTAGACTGGCGACAGGCGGTCGTAGAACGGGTGACGGAAGTTGATCAGTTCCAGCGCGGACCCGGTAGTGGTCGCGATCACCGAGCCTTGCAGGTTGTAGCGGGCCAGGCACGCCTCCACCAGCTCTTCAGCCAGCACCAGCAGTTTGTCACCGACGTCCACCAGGGCGTAGGTGAATTCCGGGTGCACGTTCAGCGCCTGGTTGGCCGGGATGGTCCACGGGGTGGTGGTCCAGATCACGATGGAGGCTGGCTTGGCCAGGCTCGCCAGGCCGAAGGCTTGCGCCAGTTTGGCTTCGTCGGCGATCGGGAAGGCCACGTCGATGGTCGAGGACTTCTTGTCTTCGTACTCGACTTCGGCTTCAGCCAGGGCCGAGCCGCAATCGAAGCACCAGTTCACGGGCTTGAGGCCCTTGAACACGAAACCGCCCTTGACGATTTCGGCCAAGGCGCGGATTTCACCGGCCTCGTTCTTGAAGTTCATGGTCTTGTACGGGTTGGCCCAGTCGCCCAACACCCCCAGGCGGATGAATTCGGACTTCTGCCCTTCGATCTGCTCGGTGGCGTAGGCACGGCACAGTTCGCGGGTTTTATCCGCGCCCAGGTTCTTGCCGTAGGTCACTTCGACCTTGTGTTCGATCGGCAGGCCGTGGCAGTCCCAGCCCGGGACATAAGGCGCGTCGAAACCCGAAAGGGTTTTCGAGCGGATGATCATGTCCTTGAGAATCTTGTTCAGCGCATGACCGATATGAATCGTGCCGTTGGCATAAGGAGGGCCGTCGTGCAGGACGAATTTCGGACGATCCTTGCCAATCTCGCGCAACTTTCCGTACAGGCCAATACTGTCCCAGCGCTGCAGGATCTGCGGTTCGCGCTGTGGCAGGCCGGCCTTCATTGGGAAGGCGGTGTCCGGAAGGTTTAGCGTGGCTTTATAGTCGGTCATTTAAGGCTCTTCATTAGCGATGGGCGCTAGGTGCGGCTAGTGCACGGGCGGCGGCGACATCCGCATTGATCGCCGTTTTCAACGCCTCCAGGGAGGCGAAACGCTGCTCTTCACGCAGCTTTTGGTGGAAAGCCACCGTCAAACGCCGGTCATACAAATCACCGGCAAAATCCAAAAGGTGAACTTCCAGGTGGGCTTTGCCATCACCTGCAACCGTGGGCCTGACGCCTATGTTGGCGACTCCGGGCCACGATTGGCCGTCGATGTCGACACTCACCAGGTAAACCCCGGTCAGTGGCACACGACGGCGCTTGAGCTGCACGTTGGCGGTTGGCGTGCCCAGTTGGCGCGCCAGCTTCTGGCCGTGCAGCACCCGCCCGGCAATCCGGAACGGGCGACCGAGCAAACGCTCGGCCAAGGCGAAGTCGGCAGCGGCCAGGGCGTTACGCACCTGGGTACTGCTCACGCGCAGGCCGTCCAGTTCGACGGTTTGCGCGGCTTCGACGGTAAAACCCTGGGTGACGCCGGCCTGCTGCAGGAAATCGAAATCCCCTACCCGGTCGCAACCGAAACGGAAGTCGTCGCCGACCTCCAGATGCTGCACGCCGAGGCCGTCCACCAGGATACGGTCGACGAACTCGGCGGCGCTGAGGCTGCGCAAGCGCTGGTTGAAAGCCAGGCAGAGGACGCGGTCCACACCTTCTTCAGCCAGCAGTTGCAGCTTGTCCCGCAGGCGGGCCAGACGCGCCGGCGCCGTCTGCGGGGTAAAGAATTCTCGCGGCTGTGGTTCAAAAATCACCACGCAGCTGGGCACGCCCAACTCAACCGCACGCTCACGCAGGCGGGCCAGGATAGCCTGGTGGCCACGGTGAACACCGTCAAAGTTGCCAATAGTGGCGACGCAGCCCCGATGCTGGGGGCGCAGGTTGTGGAGACCTCGAACCAGCTGCATAACGCGCTTCTTGCTCATAAAGTGGTCGATTATAACCACACCCGGCCCCGGACGACAGGCAACAGCGCAGGCCATTTGCGCGAATCGATAAAACAACCGTCTTATCGACGAAAAGTCTCTAGCTCAGCGACTTGCGATTGAAATCCCGCAAGCGGAAGCCCATCAGCAGCAACATGCCGAAGTACACCAGCACACCAGCCGCCACCAACGCTCCCAGGCGCATGAAGCGCTCGAGCATATGGCCCTGCTCCCAGGCCGGCATGAAGTGCATCAGGCCCAGCAGTACCGCGGCCATCGTCCCCACCGCCACCACCAACTTGAGCGCAAACGAGCCCCAGCCCGCCTGAGGCTGGAACATTTTCTGTTTACGCAGCTGATAAAACAGCAGCCCGGCGTTGATGCAGGCCCCCACACTGATCGCCAGCGCCAGCCCGGCATGCTTCAGCGGACCGATGAACGCTAAGTTGAGCAGCTGGGTAACCACCAGGGTGAAGATCGCGATCTTTACCGGGGTACGGATGTTTTGTTGAGCATAAAAGCCGGGAGCCAGCACCTTGATCACGATAATGCCCAGCAGCCCAACGGAATAGGCGATCAGCGCACGCTGGGTCATCGAGGCGTCAAACGCAGTGAACTGGCCGTACTGGAACAGCGCGACCGTCAGTGGCTCGGCGAGCAACCCCAGGGCCACGGCACACGGCAGCACCAGCACGAAGCACAGGCGCAGGCCCCAGTCGAGAATCCGCGAATATTCGTGGCGGTCTTTGCTGGCATAGGTACGCGACAGCGTTGGCAGCAGGATGGTGCCGAGTGCCACGCCGAGCACGCCGGACGGCAATTCCATCAGACGGTCGGCGTAGTACATCCACGACACCGAACCCGAGACCAGCAGCGAGGCGAAGGCGGTGTTGATGATCAGGGAAATCTGGCTGACGGAAACCCCGAGGATGGCCGGCAGCATGTTGCGCATCACCCGCCAGACGCCGGTGTCCTTGAGATTCAAACGCGGCAGCACGAGCATGCCGATTTTCTTCAGGTGCGGCAGCTGGTACAGCAGTTGTGCCAGGCCACCAGCCAGGACCGCCCAGCCGAGGGCCATCACAGGCGGATCGAAATACGGTGTCAGGAACAGCGCAAAAATAATCATGCTGACGTTAAGCAGGGTCGGCACGAAGGCCGGCACCGAGAAACGGTTCCAGGTATTGAGGATCGCCCCGGCCAGGGACGACAGGGAAATCAGCAATATATAAGGAAAGGTCACCCGCAACAGATCAGTGGTCAGGGCGAATTTTTCCGGTGTATTGGCAAAACCGGGGGCCGTGGCCCAGATCACCCAGGGCGCGGCGAGCATCCCGGCGATCGTCACCAGCGTCAGCACCAACGTCAGCAAACCCGAAACATAGGCAATGAAGGTGCGGGTCGCCTCCTCGCCTTGCTGGGCCTTGTACTCCGCCAGAATCGGCACGAATGCCTGGGAAAAAGCCCCCTCGGCGAAGATCCGCCGCAGCAGGTTGGGCAGTTTAAAGGCAATAAAGAAGGCATCCGTGGCCATGCTGGCGCCAAAAATACGCGCCAGCAGCGTGTCACGCACAAACCCCAGAACCCGGGAAATCATAGTGATAGAGCTGACAGCGGCCAACGATTTGAGCAGATTCATTGAAAGAGTTTTTGCCTATAGATAAAGAGCAGGCGAACAAACGGCCCACATATGCGATACTCCGCGCCTGCAACAAGCACAGAGCCAAAGCTCGCGAGTTTACAGGTCAAGCGCCGGAAATAAATCACCCGCCTCTTAAGATCGACCACTCAGCAGTTCGCATCACACGCCCTTGACAAGACTTCAACTCATCGGCATGATTCGCGGCCTATTTTGTTTGCTATTTCCTAAAAAGTCTTTCGAGGAGCTCGACGGTGGCCAACACACCTTCCGCCAAAAAACGTGCAAAACAGGCTGAGAAGCGTCGCAGCCACAACGCCAGCCTGCGTTCCATGGTTCGTACCTACATCAAGAATGTAGTTAAAGCCATTGACGCAAAAGACGCTGAAAAAGCTCAAGCTGCTTACGTTCTGGCTGTGCCAGTTATCGACCGCATGGCCGATAAAGGCATCATCCACAAGAACAAAGCTGCTCGCCATAAAGGTCGTCTGAATGGCCACATCAAGGCTCTGAACCTTGCTGCTGCAGCCTAAGCGATAAGCTTGTTAAAAAACCGACCCCAGGGTCGGTTTTTTATTGCCTACGATTTGGGAAAGCCAAAAAAAGAGCCGGCATGCCGGCTCTGCTTCAGATTTATTGCGCTGTGGGCCACGGCAGGATCGGAATCGCCGTCACCGCATTCTGCGGGCTGCCTTCGATCAAGCGGTCGCTGTAGACCAGATACACCAGGGTATTGCGCTTCTTGTCGAGGAAACGCACCACCTGCATGGTCTTGAAGACCAGGGACGTGCGCTCCTTGAACACCTCATCCCCATCCTTCAGCTCGCCCTTGAAGCGAATCGCGCCCACCTGGCGACAGGCAATCGACGCCTCGGCGCGATCCTCCGCCAGACCCAACCCACCCTTCACCCCGCCCGTCTTGGCGCGAGACAGGTAGCAGGTCACGCCATCCACCTTCGGGTCATCAAAGGCCTCGACCACGATCCGGTCATTGGGGCCGACAAACTTGAACACTGTCGACACCTGGCCAATCTCTTCGGCCGACGCCAGCAACGGCATCGCCAGCAGCAAACCGAGCAATCCCTTCATTACGCGCATCGAGACTTCCTTTTTACTTAAACCAGAATCAGGTTATCCCGGTGAACCAGCTCCGGCTCAGCCATGTAACCCAACAGACCGACAATCGCCTCAGACGACTGCCCGATGATTTTCTGCGCCTCAAGGGCGCTGTAGTTGGCAAGGCCACGGGCAATCTCACGACCGTCCGGCGCCACACACACCACCATTTCGCCACGGCGGAAGCTGCCCTGGACCAGTTTTACACCCACCGGCAGCAAGCTTTTGTTGCCTTGGGACAACGCTGAAACCGCACCAGCATCCAACACCAGGGTACCGCGCGTCTGAAGATGCCCCGCCAGCCACTGCTTGCGCGCCGCCAGCATGCCACGCTCAGGCGACAGCAGCGTACCGATGCGCTCGCCCGCCTTGAGGCGATCCAGCACCCGCTCAATCCGACCGCCAACGATGATGGTATGTGCGCCGGAACGCGCCGCCAGACGTGCCGCACGCAGCTTGGTCTGCATGCCGCCACGCCCCAGGGCACCGCCGACACTGCCAGCCACCGCATCCAGCGCCGGATCATCGGCACGCGCCTCATAAATCAGCTGGGCCTCAGGGTTATTGCGCGGGTCAGCGTCGAACATGCCGTCACGATCCGTGAGGATCACCAGCAAATCAGCCTCAACCAGGTTGGCCACCAGCGCTGCCAGGGTGTCGTTGTCACCGAAGCGAATCTCGTCGGTCACCACGGTGTCATTCTCGTTGATCACCGGGATCACCTTGAGCTCAACCAGGGCGCGCAGGGTGCTGCGGGCATTCAGGTAGCGCTTGCGGTCGGACAAGTCGTCATGGGTCAGCAGAATCTGCGCCGTGTGGCGCCCGTGCTCGGCAAAGCTGGACTCCCATGCCTGTACCAGGCCCATCTGACCAATCGCGGCGGCAGCCTGCAGCTCATGCATCGCGCTGGGTCGCGCGGTCCAGCCAAGGCGGCTCATGCCGGCGGCAACCGCCCCGGACGACACCAACACCAACTCGACGCCGGCCTCATGCAAGGCCACCATCTGGTCCACCCAGACACTCATGGCCGCACGATCCAACCCCTTGCCATCCGCCGTCAGCAGCGCGCTACCGATCTTAACGACCCAACGCTGCGCACCTGTCACCTTGCTCCGCATCATCTTCAACCTTAGATAGAGGGCCGCGCGACCCAGCGCCGCCCATAACGTTATTCGTGACTACCGATTTCCAGATACCAAAACGCCGCTCGATTGAGCGGCGCTTAAGTTTACTGCAACGAATCAGTCGCGCACGTAAATGATTTCCGGACCATCTTCATCATCCACGTCTTCCTCGTCCCAATCATCGTCACCGATATCATGGACCGACTTGACGCCACTGCGACGCAGGGCACGCTGATCATCCAGCGCCTGCAACTGGGCACGAGCCTCGTCTTCGATGCGCTGATCCAGTTCAGCCAGCTCGGCCTTGTAGACAGGGTCGGCGGCCAGGCGATCGGCACGGTCTTCGAGGTAACGCATGATGTCGCGAGTCAGGCGCTCAGTGCCTTCTTTGGCAATGGCCGAGATCACGTAGACCGGACCGGTCCATTCCAGGCGATCAACGATCTCCTTGACGCGCTCTTCGTGCTCTTCCTCGAGGATCTGGTCGCACTTGTTCAGCACCAACCAGCGATCACGCTCAGCCAGGGACGGGCTGAACTTGGTCAGCTCGCTGACGATCACTTCAGCAGCGTCCGGTGCACTGGTGTCATCCAGCGGCGCCATGTCGACGAGGTGCAGCAGCAAACGGGTGCGGGACAAGTGCTTGAGGAAACGGATCCCCAGGCCTGCGCCGTCGGAAGCGCCTTCGATCAGGCCCGGAATGTCCGCAACCACGAAGCTTTTCCAGCGGTCGACGCTGACCACACCCAGGTTCGGCACCAGGGTAGTGAACGGGTAATCGGCGACTTTCGGCTTGGCAGCAGACACCGAGCGAATGAACGTACTTTTGCCGGCATTCGGCAGACCCAGCAGGCCCACGTCAGCCAGCACCTTCATTTCCAGCTTCAGGTCACGCTGCTCGCCTGGCTTGCCCGGCGTGGTCTGGCGTGGCGCACGGTTGGTACTGGACTTGAAACGGGTGTTGCCCAGACCGTGCCAGCCGCCATGAGCCACCAGCAGGCGCTGACCGGCTTTGGTCAGGTCACCAATGACTTCCTGGGTTGCGGAGTCGATCACGGTGGTGCCGACCGGAACCCGCAGTACAAGCTCTTCGCCTTTTTTACCGGTGCAGTCGGTGCTGCCGCCGTTGGAGCCACGCTCGGCATCAAAGTGCCGGGTGTAACGGTAGTCCACCAGGGTGTTGAGGTTTTCGTCGGCGATCATGTAGACCGAGCCGCCATCACCACCATCACCACCGTTAGGACCACCGTTTTCGATGAATTTTTCCCGACGGAAACTCATGCAACCGTTACCGCCGTCGCCAGCTTTTACTCGGATCGAAACTTCATCAACGAACTTCATAACAAAACGCCTCTCGCCACACGGACGAGCTTAAGAAACCAAGACATAAGACTCTTGCAAAAATGAGCGCAGCGACCTCAAGCAACGACCGCAAATCCACTGCTTTCGCCCATCACAAACAGCTTTGCAAGAGACTCACCCCACAAACGAAAAAGCCCCGTCGCGAGACAGGGCTTTTCCAGCAACTACGTAATTATGCCGCGACGACTTCAGTCTTCGGGACAATGCTCACGTAACGGCGGTTGAAAGCGCCTTTTACTTCAAACTTGATCACGCCGTCGATTTTAGCGAACAGAGTGTGATCTTTACCCATGCCAACACCGTAACCGGCGTGGAATTGGGTGCCGCGCTGACGCACGATGATGTTGCCCGGAATGATAACCTGGCCGCCATACATCTTCACGCCAAGGCGTTTGGCTTCTGAGTCGCGACCGTTACGGGTACTACCACCAGCTTTTTTGTGTGCCATGAGTCAATTCTCCTAGTGAGGAATTAGGCTGAAATTAAGCCTGAATACCGGTGATTTTGATCTCGGTGTACCACTGGCGGTGGCCCATACGCTTCATGTGGTGCTTACGACGACGGAACTTGATGATGCGGACTTTATCGTGACGACCTTGGGAGATCACTTCAGCCACAACGGTAGCGCCTGCAACAACTGGAGCGCCGATGTTCACGTCATCGCCATTGGCGACCAACAGAACGCGATCAAAAGTAACGGATTCGCCAGTAGCGATTTCCAGCTTCTCGATCTTCAGGTATTCACCTGGGGCGACCTTGTATTGCTTGCCACCAGTAACAATTACTGCGTACGACATGGTATTTCTCCGATAATCCTGCTCACCCAGCGCTTTATAAGAAGAGGTATTGGCTGGCATGGCTGCATGGGATGGACGTCCCGAATGCAATTGCGTAAGGCAGGTGCTGCCCAGGAAGTTCAGGGTGCGCGATTGTACGCAAGCTATGGAGGTGTTGCAAGTAGCCGTCTATCGCGCCTTGACACTACGGGACGCGGGTCCTAGCATGCCGCGCAACCCTTCTGGAGCGACTGTCGCTGATGCAACCCCAAGCTTTCTACCGCGCGGTGGCGGACGATTTTAGCGCCGTCGACGGCATCATCAAGAAGCAGCTGACTTCTAAAGTGCCGCTGGTCTCCAAAATTGGCGACTACATTACGTCGGCCGGCGGTAAACGCCTGCGTCCTTTATTAGTGTTGCTGTGTGGCAAGGCCCTGGGCCGCGAAGGCGATGACCTGCGCCTGCTGGCCGCGACCATCGAGTTCCTGCACACCGCCACCCTGCTGCACGACGACGTGGTCGACATGTCCGGCATGCGCCGTGGTCGCGAGACGGCCAACGCGATGTGGGGCAATGCGCCGAGCGTGCTGGTGGGCGACTTCCTGTACTCGCGCTCGTTCGAAATGATGGTCGAGCTGGGCTCGATGCCGGTGATGAAGATTCTTTCACAGGCCACGCGCATCATCGCCGAAGGCGAAGTGTTGCAGCTGTCGAAGGTTCGCGACGCCAGCACCACCGAAGAAACCTACATGGAAGTGATTCGCGGCAAAACCGCGATGCTCTTCGAAGCCTCGACCCACAGCGCCGCCGCCCTGTGCGAAGCAACGCCCGAGCAGAGCGAAGCCCTGCGCACGTTCGGCGATCACCTGGGCGTGGCCTTCCAGCTCGTGGACGACCTGCTGGACTATCGCGGCGACGCCGAAACCCTGGGCAAGAACGTCGGTGACGACCTGGCCGAGGGCAAGCCGACCTTGCCACTGATCTACACCATGCGCGAAGGCACGCCGGAACAGGCCGCCCTGGTGCGCAAGGCGATCCAGAAAGGCGGGATCGAAGACCTGGAAAGCATCCGCGAAGCCGTGGAAGCCTCGGGTTCCCTCGAATACACCGCGCAACTGGCCCGTGACTACGTGGCTCGCGCGATCCAATGCCTGGAAGCCCTTCCAGCCAGCGAATACCGGGACGCCCTGGTTGAGCTGAGTGAGTTCGCGGTCGCCCGTACTCACTGATTCTGCTCTGCTCCATGCAGGAGCTGGCTTGCCTGCGATTGCATCACCGCGGTGTAACAGACAAACCGAGGTGCCTGCATCGCAGGCAAGCCAGCTCCCGCAGCGTTCTCTGGCGTTGCTCCCCCCTGCCCGGCTAAAACCCTATACAATGTGCGCTTTTTAGCCATCCTGAAACCAAAGGAGCTTTAGTGAGCACGTTGCCACCCTGCCCGAAATGCAATTCCGAATACACCTACGAAGATGGCGCCCAGCTGATTTGCCCGGAATGCGCCCATGAGTGGGCCGTCGGCGGCGAAGCCGAGGCGGCCAGCGATGAATCCGTGAAGAAAGACTCTGTGGGCAACGTCCTGCAGGACGGCGACACCATCACCGTGATCAAGGACCTCAAGGTCAAGGGCACGTCCCTGGTGGTCAAGGTCGGCACCAAGGTCAAGAACATCCGCCTGTGCGATGGCGACCACGATATCGACTGCAAGATCGACGGTATCGGCCCGATGAAACTCAAGTCCGAGTTCGTCCGCAAGGTCTGAATATGCTGCCTCCATCCCGCGCCCTGCACGGGATGGCGCTTCACCCTCCCCGCGTCACTTCCGCACTGGCGGCAAAAGGCCAGGCCTTTTGATCAAAAACAATATCCACACAGAAAAGTCCGGAAATGGCCAATAGGGACTTGCTATTCTACGAATAAGAATTATTCTCATTGAAACCCATCAAGGAGATACTTCCCATGACTTATTTGATCGATGCCTGGCTGGACCGTCCACACCCTTACCTGCGAATCCTCCATCGGGAAACCGGGGAAGTCTGCGCGGTGCTGGAAGAAGAGGCGTTAAGCGAACTGCAGGATCAGGGCGACCTGGACGTCAATGGCCTGAGTTCCAGTGAGCCCGGGGTGCTGAAGGAAGTGGTGAGAAATCTGTTTCTGTTCTGCTATGCCCGAGCGTTGCGCCCGGTGACGGATCTCAATGGCAAGTTTCATCCATGAGCAACCGCGCAAAACACTGCAGGAGCGAGCAGGCTCGCTCCTGCAGGTAAGGTCTTACAGAACGTCGAGCAGCTCGACGTCAAACACCAGAACGCTGTGCGGCGGGATGCTGCCAACGCCTTGAGCGCCGTAAGCCAGTTCGCTCGGCACGTACAGGCGCCATTTGCTGCCGGCATTCATCAGTTGCAGGGCTTCGGTCCAGCCGGCGATCACGCCGCCAACCGGGAATTCCGCAGGCTGGCCGCGCTCGTAGGAGCTGTCGAACACAGTGCCGTCGATCAGGGTGCCGTGGTAGTGAGTACGCACCTGGTCTTCACGGGTCGGCTTGGCGCCGCTACCTGCAGTCAGCACTTCAAATTGCAGGCCGGAAGCCAGGGTGGTGATGCCGTCACGCTTGGCGTTTTCAGCCAGGAAAGCCAGGCCTTCGCCAGCAGCAGCTTCAGCCTTTGCAGCGGCTTCGGCTTGCATGATTTCGCGGATGACCTTGAAGCTGGCGGCCATTTGCTCCTGGTCCACACGGCTAGGCTTGCCGGCAAAAGCGTCGGTCAGGCCAGCCAGGATCGCGTCCAGGCTCACGCCCGGTGGCGGGTTGTCGCGCAGCTGGTCGCCCAACTGACGGCCAATGCCGTAGCTCACGCGGGTTTCGTCGGTGGACAGATTAACTTCGGACATGGAAAGGCTCCGCTGTAGGACGACACAGGTGCCGTCCAAACTAAAAGGGCGAGCAGACTAGCACACAAGCCACGCCCTTGATGAGCCCCGCGCAGGAGAGCGCCAGGGGCTGATTAATGCTTGGTAACCTTGTCCAGGTAGCCCATGGCAAACGCCGACACCACGAAGGTCATGTGAATGATCACGTACCATTTCAGGTGCTCGGGATCGACGTTCTTGGCGTCCATGAAGACCCGCAGCAGATGGATCGACGAAATCGCCACGATGGACGCCGCGACCTTCATCTTCAGCGACGAGGAGTCCATGGTCCCCAGCCAGTTGAGCTTCTCCTTGCTTTCGTCGATGTCCAGCTGGGAGACGAAGTTCTCGTAGCCGCTGATCATCACCATCACCAGCAGGCCGCCCACCAGGGCCATGTCGATCAACGACAGCAGCACCAGGATCACATCCGACTCGCTCATGGTGAACACGATGGGAATCACATGAAACACTTCCTGGAAGAACTTCAGGCCCAGCGCCAGCAGCCCCAGGGACAGCCCGAAATAGATCGGCGCCAACAGCCAGCGTGAGGCATACATTGCATTTTCGATAAAGCGTTCCATTGAATCTCACACAGCTTGGCTAAAAATGGCGGCGAGTATACCAGCCGCACCCAAACCCCAGAAACCGTCGAGAAAACTGATCGGTACGGCATCTGTTAAGGAATTTTTCTGCTAGTGTCGAGCTCATCAACTCGGCTCGATGATGTCGGACAGGAAAACTCAGATAATGGATGTGCGATCCCCTTTGGCCAGCCTTGGCCTGTGTGCGGCGTTGCTGATGGGCAGCGGTTGTTCCCCAAGCGATGAACACAAGCAAGCCAGTCTCGAAGAGAAAACCGCCAAGTTCGAACAATCCCTGGACGCCATCCAGGACCCCAAGCTCAAGGACGCCGTGTCCGAGCTCGGAGGCTCGCTGCTGTTGCTGGAACGGGCGCGCGCCAAGCTCGCCACCAAGCCCATCGAGGCCGAGTACAGCGAAGACGCCCTGGCGCTGCTCAAGCATTACCCTACGCCGCAGGCCCTGGTCGATACCTACATCAATGGCCTGTTTGTCCTGCGCAAGGCGTCCCATTCGGACTACCTGACGGACCTGCAGCCGATCTTCCCGTTCAACTTCAACATGCCCGACCAGTTCCCCTTCCCACACGGCCTGGAATGGCAGTCGGTGACCCTGAGCAACAACAAGGTCATCCCGTTCCAGCCGGAATGGTCGGAAACCGACCCGGGCATCCAGTTGAGCCCCACCAGTTCCAACCTGACCAACCCCGATGACCTGACGGTGACCTACCCGTTCGTCGAAGGCGTCGAGACGGAGAACAAAAGCCAGCCGCAGCCCGTCACCCTCAAGGGCAAGGTGGAAGTGATTTCCCCGCGTAAAGTCTTCACCTTCGACTTGTCGAAAAAGGACGTGGGCCGCAAGCGCACCGAAGAAAACGTCACGGTCACCCTGCTGGCCCTGGAAAAGAACTACGCCGAGATCGAACTGACCAACAGCGCCCCGCTGGCGCCGGAAGTCGCGGACGAATCGCCGAACCCGTTGCTGGTGCAGGCTCGTGACACCACCGGGCAATTTCTCTCGCGCTCGGGCTCGATCAACGAAAACGCCGCGCAACTGGCGTTCTACGAGAAGCAACTGGCCGAAATGCAGAAGCAGAAGGCCTGGTCCGACGCCTTCGAGAAACAGCTGGAAGACGAGCAGAAAGCCTTCGAGCTCAAGCAGAACAGCCACTACACCAAGGTGTACTTCAATGGCCTGATCGACAATGTGCAAGTCAGCGTGCTCGACTTTTCCCAGGCCACGGTGACCCGCAAGGACCTGGACCTGCCCGTACGGCGCTTCGACAAGAACAGCCTGGAAAAAACCGTACAGCCGTTGCCGATGCCCGTCACGGTGTATGACGACCAGGCCGCGGATTGGCTCAAGGACGCCACCCTGTCCGAAGACCAACTGAAGAAAAGCGTCACCATCAACCAGTCGGTGGATGACGCCAGTGCGGCGCACGTTGAGTTCGATCACCCCTACACCTTCAACGACGACCTGCTGGGCGAGGACCGCGGCGGCGGCGATGCCCCGGTGACGTTCCTCACCGCCAACGACGAAGGCAAGCTTGGCGAGCCGATCGAACTGCCCGCCGAAGCCTACGAGGTCGACCCGGGGCGCGGCACCATCACCTATGACTTGAACCTGTTTCCTGAAAACCCGGGGTTTGCCGTCGGATCGATGCCGCTGTTCCTGGCGACCATCGAGAAAGGCAGCCTCACTGCCGGGCAACTGCCCAAGGGCCTGGAGCTGAAGGACAACGCGCTGATTGTCGACCAGAAGCTGTTCCCCTCTGACAGCTGGCGGTTCTATGCCAAGGACGCCAGCGGCAACTACCTGAAGGAAATTCTCGGCGTCAGCCACCGCGCCGAGGAATACGGCACGGCGCTGTTCGACGTGCATTACTTCTACGGCCAGCCGACGACATTGGAAACCTACCAGCGCACCGGCCTGGACACGGTGCAGTATGGGTTTGAGGTGAAGCTGGACAAACCCGAGGCGGCCCCTGCCCCCAAGCCATAGCCCCTCCCGCGTAGCAGCTGTCGAGCGCCAGCTGCTACGGGGGGAGTGCGGTCAGCGGATATCGCTTAGCACCGTCTGCCGCCCACCGTTGAGTTGTCGCAAGTGCGCCTGCAGGTGCAGGCACCAGATCTGCGGGTCGTCAGCCAGCTCGTAGCCGTGCAGGGTCAGGCTTTCAACAATCGAATCGAGGATGGTTTGTGCCACGAAAGGTCCGTGGAACGGGCCTTGGGACTTGATGGTGGAGGGTTGTTCGCCGGTCATTCCGGCGGCAAACAACAAGGTCCACATCCCGGTATCCCCCGCGAGAGGGCGAATGGAACATTCGATACGGGTGACCAGGCCCAGGCACTGGCGGGTGAGGCAGAGGTTGCGCGACATGGCGGCGACCCTCGGTAGATCCGGTATTCAGCCTCGCAGGGCAAGACTGTTTCTATCCAGCGACTCCTGTGGCTATCCCTTGAGCTGAGAATAGAAGAAACCCGGTACAAACCAAGGCTGGGGGACCAACGGACGACTGCCGTCACGACGGCGTCAAAAATATGCCGAAGGGACCTGGAACCAGGCCCCTTCGGCATTGATTACACCGGCTTGGTCTCAGCCAGTGCTTCCTGCGCCAACTCCTTCTCGGCTTCCTTCAGGTCATCTTCACTGATCATCTCGGCGATTGCCCGCAGACGCTCCACCACCCGCGCATTGACGCTGCCTTCGGGGAATTGCCCCTCTTCGTCGGGCGAACCCGCAGGCTCACCCACCAGCAGGCTCAAGGCCTCGTCGGCCTGACGCACGGCATAGACGTGGAATTGCCCCTGCCGCACGGCCTGCAACACCTTCTCATCGAGCATCAGTGTCGCGACGTTGGCCTGGGGAATGATCGCCCCCTGCTCGCCGGTCAGCCCGCGGGCCTCGCAAAGACGGAAGAAACCTTCAATCTTCTCGTTGACCCCGCCGACCGCCTGCACCTCACCAAACTGGTTGATCGAGCCGGTGATGGCAAAGCACTGCTTGAGCGGCGTCTTCGACAGGGCCGAGATCAAGGTGCAGGCTTCGCCCAGGGACGCGCTGTCGCCGTCGACATAGCCGTAGGACTGCTCCAGGGCGATACTCGCCGAGATCGCCAACGGGAATTCCTGGGCATAACGGCTGCCCAGGTAACCGGTGAGGATCATCACGCCCTTGGAGTGAATCGGCTGGCCGAGGTTAACTTCACGCTCGATATCGACGATGCCGCTGCCGCCCGGGTACACCGTGGCAGAAATCCGCGCCGGCACACCGAACGCGGAGTCACCCACCTCCAGCACCGTCAGCCCGTTGCACTTGCCCACCGCCGCGCCGGCGGTGTCGATCAGGATCACCCCGGCGAGCATGTCGTCGAGAATCCGCGCCGACACCCGCCCGGTGCGCGTGGCCTTGGCCTTGAGTGCGCGCTCGATGTGCCCGGAGTCGGTGCGCTCATCACCGGCCAAGTGACGAATGAAGTCCGCCTCGCTGACCAGCTGGAACAAATCACCGATACGCGCCGACAAGCGGCCCTGGTTCTCCGCCAACCGCGCGCTGTAGGTCGCCAGCCGCGCCACCGCATCGGAGGTCAGCGGCGCCATGCCTTCTTCCGAGGTGCGGGTTTTCAGCAACTGGGCGAACTGCTCCAGGCTTTCATCCACCATCGGGATGTCTTCGTCAAAATCCACCAGTACCCGGAACATCTCCTGGAAGTCCGGATCCGCGTCCTGCAACGCGTAGTACAACTGGCGGGAGCCGATGATGATCACCTTGAGCTGCAACGGGATCACTTGCGGGTTGAGGGTCACCGTGGCCAGGCGGCCCAGTTCGCCCAGCGGTGATTCCATCTTCAGCTTGCGCGATTGCAAGGCACGCTTGAGGGCGTCCCATACAAACGGCTCGCTGAGCATCTTTTCGGCTTCAAGGATCAGGAAACCACCGTTGGCACGGTGCAGCGCACCCGGGCGCAATTGGCGATAGGTGGTGTAGAGCGCGCCCTGGTCGGTGCTGTATTCAATACGGCCGAACAGGTTGTCGTAGGTCGGATGCGGCTCGAAGACCACCGGCGCGCCACCGTTGATCGGATGCCCCACCACCAGGCTCGGGCAGTACTGTTCTTCCAGCAACTTGCGGGCCTGGGCGTCGGTTTTTGCGTCGTCCACCAACTGCTCGACCACGGTTTTCAGCAGGTAGACCTGCATCGCCTGCAAGTAGCCGCAGACGGCCGCGTTCTCCGCATATTTTTCGGACAACGGCGCCAGCAGTGGCTGCAAGGCCAGCGTGATGGTTTCTTCGTTGAACTGGCGCATCTGGTTATTGGACTCGCGCTTCCACTGGGGCAGGCTGGCGAGTTCTTCGTTGAGGCGTTCTTCCAGTTCGGAAATATCGGTGTGGAAACGCTCGCGGTCGGCTTCGGGCAACTGCGAGAACTCGGCCTCGTCCAGGGCCTTGCCGTCGAGCATCGGGGTAAACGCTATGTTGGTGCTGTCACGGTACAGCGCCACGTCTTTTTCCAGGGCCAGGCGCTCGATGACGTCCAGGGCACGGTCGTAACGCTGGTTGAAGGCACGGTCGATGGCGCTTTTGCGCTGTTGATACGTCGGGTGTTCAAACACCGCCGGGAAGGTCGCGACCAGGTTGTCGATCAGGCCGTTGATATCGGAGATGAACGCGGCAGCACCGCCCGCAGGCAGTTCCAGCGCGCGGGGTTCGCGAGGCTCATCGAAATTATTGACGTAGACCCAGTCGGCCGGGGTCTGCAGGCGCTTGCCTTCGGCCTTGAGGTAGCGTTTGACGAACGAAAAGCGCCCGGTACCGGGCTCGCCCATCACAAATACGTTGTAACCGGGGCGTGGCATGGCCACACCAAACTGCAAGGCTTCGACCGCACGTTCCTGGCCAAGCACACCGCGAAAGGGCTCCAAATCATTGGTGGTCGAGAAGCTGAACTGTTCAGCGGAAAAAGGACGAGTCAGCGCTTCGGGCGCTAGACGCAAGCTGGCAGCAACAGGATCAGGCATCGGGCTTCCTTACATCAGGCGGGGCAGATGACGGCATTCTGGCGCCGGGTTGGGCCGGCTGGCAAGGACGGCTTGGGGAAAGCATAGACCCGTGTTCGGGGCTGTAAAAAAACCGAGTGTTTCCGGCTTGTTTCATAAAAAGTCACGGAACCCTTGGATCATGCCTAAACTCCAACCTGCTGCGGGTTGGACTAATAACCGACCCCTAGGGTGCTGTCAGGCACCTGAACCCTTGTCCATTGGTTTGCACACAAAGAGAACAAAGCTATGAAACGGATCCTTCTCGGTACTCTCTTCACCGTCGTCTCCCTCAATGCAATGGCAGAAGCGCCAGGTGGCCCGAACTGCGGTTGGGGCAACATGTTGTTCGAAGGCCAACGCGGCACTCCGGCTCACTTCCTGGCCTCCACCACCAACGGTACCTCGGGTAACGCCACGTTCGGCATGACCTCGGGCACCAACGGCTGCAGCACCAACAGCGCACTGACCTACGGTGGCAAATCGTGGATTGCCATGAATGGCATGATGAACGAGCTGTCCGAAGACATGGCCAAGGGTAACGGCGAAGCGCTGACTACCTACGCTGTAGTACTGGGCGTTGCTCCTGAAGATCGCGAGCACTTTGCCGCTGTGACTCACGAGCACTTCCAGCAAATCTTCAGCAAGGCTGACGTAACCGCTGATGACGTGCACAACAACACCCTGGCTGTACTGAAAAGCGACACCCGTCTGGCGAAATACGCTACCCAGGCTTAAGCTCGACCCGCCCGTGCCTTTCGAGGCACGGGTTTTATTATTTTTGGACCTGCCTCCCCTTTGGGTCTTTTTATCTCGACTTAAGTTGCCCACATGCTCAAACGCCTTGCCTACCTGGCACTCTTCGCCTGCGCCCCGCTGTATGCGGCGCCGCACCTTGATGATCAACGTTTGCAGCAACTGGCCAACGACCCGTTCTGGCTTTCGCTGGGGCACTACGAATCCGGCAAGTTCAAAGGCTGGCGCAGCTATGTCAGCGACAAGAAATTCTTCCTCGCCCCCGATGGCGCCCACCATCCGGACCAGGAGCTGAAGGCCACTGTCGAGGCGCTGTATGCCCCGGCCAGCCTCGGCGAAAAGCACGCCCAATGCGTTTACCCGGCACGTACACGCTGGCTCAAGGACCAGTTGCACCTGACGGACTTGCCGACGCTGGACTGCAAGGAGTTCAAGCAATGGTTCAAGGACGTCGCCCCCCACAGCGCGGTGATGATCTTCCCGGCGGCCTACCTCAACAGCCCGTCATCAATGTTCGGCCATACCCTGCTGCGCATCGACCAGGCTGACGTGCAGAGCAACAACACCGCCCTGCTCAGCTACGCGATCAACTTTGGCGCCTATATCGAAGGCTCGGACAACAGCATCCTCTACGCCTGGAAGGGCCTGATGGGCGGCTACCCGGGCCTGTTCGCGCTGGTGCCCTACCAGGAAAAACTCTCGGAATACCGTAGCCTGGAGAACCGCGACCTGTGGGAATACCGCCTGAACCTGACCCAGGTCGAGACCGAGCGCATGGTCGAGCACGTGTGGGAACTCAAGCAGATCCAATTCGACTATTTCTTCTTCGACGAAAACTGCTCCTATCGCCTGCTGGAACTGCTGCAAGTGGCCCGCCCAAGCCTGCGGTTAACCGAACAATTCCCGCTGACCGCGATCCCTACCGACACGGTAAAAGCCGTGAAAGAAGCCGGCCTGGTGGAGAAAATCGATTACCGCCCTTCCCGTGAACGGGAGCTGCTGGAACGTGCCAAGCCGCTGGACAGCGACGAGCAGCAATGGGTGCTGAAGATCAGCGACGACCAGAAACAACTGCAGGACCCGGCGTTCAAGGCCATCGCCAAAGACCGCCAGGCCCTGATCATCGACGCCGCCTACCGCCTTGGCCGCTACCGCGCCAACGGCCTGGAGCGCGACACCGAACGCTCCCAGCGCAGCTTCGAACTGCTGCGGGCGATCAACCAGAACCCGGCGCCGGACCTGAAGATCGAACGCCCCGGCCTGCCCGAAGACGGCCACGAATCCCGCACCTGGCAAGCCGGCATCGGCACCCGGGGCGACAAGGCCTTCGGCGAATACGGCCTGCGCATGGCCTACCACGACCTGAACGACAACGCCGAAGGCTTCCCCTTGGGCGCGCAGATTGAAATCCTGCAAATGAAACTGCGCCAGTACGAAGGCAACCACTGGCAATTGCAGCAACTGGATCTGGCAACCATCCGCTCACTGACCCCACGCAACGAGCTGCTGCAGCCGTGGTCGTGGCAAGTCACCGGCGGCCTGGAGCGCGTACCGGGCAAGCATGACGACGAGACCCTCGTCAGCCACGTCAACGGTGGCGCGGGCGGCACCTGGCAACTGCGCGACGACATGCTTGGCTTCGCCCTCGGCACGGTGCGCGTGGAGCACAACAGCGACTTCGGTGAAGCCATCTCCCCGGCTGCCGGGTTCAATACAGGTGTGTTGTGGCGCAACCCGCTGGGCAACCTGAGCCTGGAAGCCAAGGGTGACTTCTTCACCAATGGCGAGGTGCGGCGCAGTATCAGCCTGAATCAACAGTGGGAATTGTCGCGCAACCTGGGGCTGAGACTGAGTGCGCAGCGGGAATACAGCCACCTCGCGACACCGGTGAACGAAGTGATGCTGGAAGTGAAGTGGTATCACTATTAATCCCTGAGCCGTAGATCGTTCCCACGCTCCGCGTGGGAATGCATCCTGTGACGCTCTGCGTCACGACCTTTAAAAGCGGACGCAGAGCGTCCAGAGCGGCATGCCCACGCAGAGCGTGGGAACGATCTCTAATTAGTCCATAAGGAGCTTGCTCCCGCGGGGCTGCGCAGCAGCCCCAAAACCAGACACCTCACCCTCTCTGGAATATCTCAATACCCTGAACAGGGGCCGCTTCGCGCCCCAGCGGGAGCAAGCTCCCTCGCCACAGGGGGCGCGTGATCGCCCGAAGCCGCAGCGTCACACGGATTTCTCACATCCGTTTCACATACCCCGAACGAATCCACTCCTACACTTCCCCCATCAGCCGTTCAACGGCCAGGGAGCAAGCGATGTGGCGGTACGCTGGAGTGCTGGGCCTGTTGGCCCTGCTGTCGGGTTGCCAATCAACCCATGAGGATTTGCTGGCCAAGGGTTATCCACCCGCCTTCGCCGATGGCTATGACGACGGTTGCAGCAGCGGCCGCCAGGCTGCCGGGGTGATCACCGGGGAATTTCGCAAGAACGTCCCGCGCTACCTGAAAGACCGCACCTACGCCGAAGGCTGGGATGATGGCTTTCGCCAATGCAAGGCCATGCGCGAGAACGAAGACCTGAACGACTACAAGAATCGCCACTGGGACGACCGCGAACGCGCCTGGCAACAGGAAAAAGACCGCGACGCTGCCAGGGCCTTTCGCTCGCAATAGGTCGCTTCCAGACATCCAGCGAAACTTAACCCCTGCGACCATGGCCCAAACTCCATAGCAGGAGAACGTCATGAGTCGAGCTTTCGTCAACGAAGACAGCGCCGCTGCCCAGGCCAGCCAACCGGTGGAACGCCAGGTCAGCGCGCAACCCAATCACCTCACTGCCCGCGGACTTGCACAATTGCAGGCCAGGGTCGCGCAGTTGCAAAACGAACACAGCGAAGAATCCGCCAAGGGCGAGCAGGCCGATAAACAGCGCCAGGCCGACCTTGAGCGGGATTTGCGTTACTTCAACCAGCGCCTGCAAAGCGCACAGGTGGTGGCGCCGGCAACCTCCACCGACAAGGTGCAGATCGGCAGCTGGGTGACCTTTGCCAACGAACAGGACGAAGAGCAGCGCATTCAGTTAGTGGGCGAAGACCAGGCCGACGCCACGGTGGGCCTGATCAACTGGGGTTCGCCACTGGGCTGCGCGCTGCTGGGTGCACAGGTGGGCGACGAGGTGCTGTGGAGGCGCCCCGTCGGTGATCAGTTGATCGAAATCCTGCGCATCGAACCCGAGGGTTAAACGATGCCCTGGGCCAGCATTGCATCCGCAACCTTCACGAAGCCTGCAATGTTGGCGCCCTTCACGTAGTTGACCCGGCCGTTCTCTTCGCCGTAGTGCACGCACGCATGGTGGATCGACTGCATGATGGTGTGCAGCTTGCTGTCCACTTCACCGGCGGTCCACAGCAGGCGCATGGCGTTCTGCGACATCTCCAGCCCGCTCACCGCCACCCCGCCGGCATTGGACGCCTTGCCTGGCGCGAACAGGATGCCGGCCTCGATAAAGATATCCACCGCCTCCAGAGTGGTCGGCATGTTGGCGCCTTCGGCCACGCAGACGCAGCCATTGCGCAACAGGGTGCGCGCCGCTTCGGCGTCCAGTTCATTCTGGGTGGCGCAGGGCAACGCGATGTCGCAGGCCAGTTCCCAGGGTGCTTTGCCGGCGCGGAATTCCAGGCCGAAACGCGATGCCAGCTCGCTGATGCGCCCGCGCTGTACGTTTTTCAGTTCAAGCAATGCCGACCATTGTTCTTCGGTCAAACCGCTTTCGCAGTACAGAGTGCCTTCGGAGTCGGACAAGGAAATCACCTTGCCGCCCAGGTCCATGACCTTGCGCGCCGCGTACTGGGCGACGTTGCCGGACCCGGAGATGGCCACGCGCTTGCCTTCGACCCGCTCGCCGTTGCGCTTGAGCATTTCTTCAGCGAAGTACACGCAGCCAAAACCGGTGGCCTCCGGGCGAATCAGGCTGCCGCCGTAGCTCATGCCCTTGCCGGTCAGCACCGAGGTGAACTGGTTGCTCAGGCGCTTGTACTGGCCGAACAGGAAGCCGATCTCCCGGGCGCCCACGCCAATATCACCGGCGGGCACGTCCACGTCCGAGCCGATATGGCGATACAGCTCGCTCATGAAGGCCTGGCAGAAGCGCATCACCTCGGCGTCGCTCTTGCCCTTGGGATCGAAGTCCGAGCCGCCCTTGCCGCCGCCCATGGGCAGCGAGGTCAGGGAGTTCTTGAAGGTTTGTTCGAAGGCGAGAAATTTCAGCACGCCCAGGTTCACCGACGGGTGGAAGCGCAGGCCACCTTTATAAGGGCCGATGGCGCTGTTCATCTGGATCCGGAACCCGCGGTTGACCCGTACTTTGCCCTGGTCATCTTCCCACGACACCCGGAACACAATCGCACGCTCCGGCTCGCAGATGCGCTCCAGGATGCCCGAGTTCAGGTAGTGGGGATTGGCTTCAAGAAACGGCCACAAACTGCGCAGGACTTCTTCCACGGCCTGGTGGAATTCCGGCTGGTCGGGGTCGCGTTTCTTGAGGCGGGCAAGGAAGGATTCAACGGATTCGATCATGAAAAGTCTCGGCAAATTTATTGTCGTTAAAGGAGATTTGTCCCGGACTTTATCAATTCATGTCGCACCGCGACAGGGCAAAATGTCGCTTTTGTGAATTTAAATGGTGCATTAGATATAAATACAGGCGTTTTTTGCACCTTAATGAGGATTTCAATCCAGGCCTTGCACCAACAGTTAATCCGCTATCGCAGGCAAGCCAGCTCCTACATTTGATCCAGTACATCCATGACAATGCGGTCAACTGTGGGAGCTGGCTTGCCTGCGATGCAGACGACGCGGTGCACATGAAAACACGCAAAAAAAAGCGGAGCCCGAAGGCCCCGCTTGTTCAAACCACCAACCCGGATCAGGCCAGCTTCTTGTGCCGTACACGATGCGGCTGGGCAGCAGCTTCGCCGAGGCGTTTCTTGCGATCGGCTTCGTATTCGGTGTAGTTGCCTTCGAAGAACACCGCCTGGGAGTCGTCTTCGTACGCCAGGATGTGAGTGGCCACGCGGTCAAGGAACCACCGATCGTGAGAGATCACAATGGCGGCGCCCGGGAAGTCCAGCAGGGCTTCTTCCAGGGAACGCAGGGTTTCAACGTCGAGGTCGTTTGACGGTTCGTCGAGCAGCAATACGTTGCCGCCTTCTTTCAGGGTCAGGGCCAGGTGCAAGCGACCGCGCTCACCACCGGACAGATCCTTGACGAACTTCTGCTGGTCGCCGCCCTTGAAGTTGAAGCGACCCACGTAGGTGCGCGACGGGATTTCGTAGTTGCCGATACGGATCTGGTCGGAACCGTCGGAAATCTGCTGGAACACCGTCTTGCTGCCGTCGAGGTCGTCGCGGCTCTGGTCAACGCAAGCCAGTTGCACGGTTTCGCCGACTTCGATGGTGCCCGAGTCCGGTTGCTCCTTGCCCATCAGCATGCGGAACAGTGTGGATTTACCCGCACCGTTACCGCCGATCACGCCAACGATGGCGCCTTTTGGCATGGAGAACGACAGGTTGTCGATCAACACGCGGTCGCCGTAGCCCTTGCAGACGTTCTTGAACTCGATGACCTTGTCACCCAGGCGCGGACCGGCCGGGATGTAGATTTCGTTGGTCTCGGAACGCTTCTGGAATTCCTGGGACTGCATCTCTTCGAAACGCGCCAGACGGGCCTTGGATTTCGACTGACGCGCCTTGGCGCCTTTACGCACCCATTCCAGCTCGTCTTTCATGGCCTTTTCATGGGCCGACTGTTGCTTGGATTCGGCGGCCAGACGGTCGGACTTGGCTTCCAGCCAACCGGAGTAGTTGCCCTCGTAAGGGATACCGGCGCCACGGTCGAGTTCGAGGATCCAGCCAGCAACGTTGTCCAGGAAGTACCGGTCGTGCGTGATCGCAACCACGGTGCCCGGGAAGTCGTGCAGAAAATGCTCCAGCCAGGCGACGGAATCGGCGTCCAGGTGGTTGGTCGGTTCGTCGAGCAGCAGCATGTCGGGGGCCGACAGCAGCAGGCGGCACAGGGCCACACGACGCTTTTCACCACCGGACAGGTGTTCAACCTTGGCGTCCCACGCCGGCAGGCGCAGCGCGTCGGCGGCGACTTCCAGCTGGCGGTCCAGGTTGTGACCGTCGGCGGCTTGCAGGATGGCTTCGAGCTTGGCCTGTTCTGCCGCCAGTTTGTCGAAGTCGGCGTCTTCTTCAGCGTAGGCCGCGTAGACCTCGTCCAGGCGGGCCTGGGCGTTCTTGATCACGCTGACCGCTTCCTCGACCACTTCACGCACGGTCTTGGTCGGGTCCAGGATAGGTTCCTGTGGCAGGTAGCCGATGTTCAGGTCGGGCATCGGGCGGGCTTCGCCGTCGAACTCGGTGTCGACGCCGGCCATGATTTTCAACAGGGTGGATTTACCCGAACCGTTGAGGCCGAGCACGCCGATCTTGGCGCCCGGGAAGAAGGACAGAGAAATGTTTTTCAGGATTTCCCGCTTCGGCGGAACAACTTTTCCCAGCCGATGCATGGTGAAGACGTATTGAGCCATGGTGAACCTAGCGTCAGTGACTGATGAATTAAGCGGGCGAAACCCGTGCCAGGCCATGCGCCGCGCGGGCCGCTGATGTCTATCAATGCCTGCGTGCGGTAGATGCCTGATTGTCTGGGGCTGGAACGCCCTCGCGTAACCGGCAAAGCTACCTGAATGCGGGTGGGCAGTCCAGCCAGGCAGGGCTGGCACTTTGCCACAACACAAGGCATGCTAGCCGCCCTCCGGGCGTCCGGCTTATAGTGCACGTCGCGCGCCAGTCCAGCCAAACCGCAGGATCACAGTTTGTCCAACGTAACGCCGCCAACTCCCCTGCGCGCCGCTCATATAGCGCCGGGAGCGCCCCTGCACGGAACCCTGAAGGGCGCATTGGCGACGCTGGTCCTGTTGCTGCTCGCGTTATTGTTCTGGCAACTGCTGGACCAGTTGCAGCAAAACCAGAAAAACCAGCAGCAATACACCATCGACTACAGCGCCGACCTGGCCGAACAGATCAGCCTGAACATGGCCCTCAGTGCGCAGATTGCGCTGAACCTGCTGCCGATCGTCGAACCGCCGCGGGACGCCGAACAGCAACAAATCCTGATGCGCACCTTGCAACGCTCCTTGCCGGAGTTGCGCAGCGTCGCCCTGCTCGCCCCCAGCGGCGCGATGATCAGTGACAGCGCCAGCGACAGCCAGGACAGCGCCTGGCTCGAAGAACTGGTCAAGCGCAGCCACGCCCAGTCCTATTACCTGAGCAACAACAACGACGGCACCGTCATCTACCTGCTGCTGCACCAGCCCAGCGGCGGCACCAAGATGTACTGGGCCTTGCGCCTGGCCCCCAATTACCTGGCCAACCTGACCCGCCAGGACGGCCAGGGCCAGCGCCCGATGTGGGTCATCGAAAACCGCCTCAACCACCGGGTGGTCAGCCGTGACAGCGGGATGCCGGCCCAATGGGCCACCGCGTTGACCCCGGACGAGTTGAACAAAAGTGTACTGGTCACGCCCCTGAGCAAGAGCGACTGGCAACTGCGCGGCCTGTTCGACCGCGCCGCCGTGCTGGAGCAACTGCTGCCGGCCTTTATCGGCAAATGCCTGTTGGGCCTGGCCTTCTCGCTGATCCCGGTGATCGTGCTGCTGAACATGCGCCGCCGCCAGCGCCAGGTGCACGAGGGCCGCCGCCGCTACCAGGATATTTTCGAAGGCACCGGCGTGGCGCTGTGCGTGCTCGACCTGGCGGGCCTGCGCGCGTTCTTCGATAGAGCCCGACTGCAAACCCGCGAGCAGTTGCAACAGTTGCTGCAAGACAACCCGGAACAGCGCCAGCAACTGCTCAAGGAACTGCGCATCACCGAGGTCAACCAGGTGGCGGTGCGCTTGCTGAATGTTGCCTCTTGCGAGCAGGCCTGGGAACGCCTGATCGACGCCTGCCCGTCGAGCCCGACCGCCATCGGCAACCAGGTGATCGACGCGGTGCTGACCCAGCAGAAGCAGCTTGAACTGGAAATCCAGCTCAGCGATATCGAAGGCAACGACCAATACCTGTGGCTGGTGATGCGCCTGCCGGAACAACAGGACGACTTCAAGGCCGTGATCCTGAGCATCAGCGACATCACCAGCCGCAAGCTGATCGAGTTGTCACTGGTGGAGCGCGAGAGTTTCTGGTCGGACGTGGTGCGCACCGTGCCCGATCACCTGTATGTGCAGGACGTGATCAGCCAGCGGATGATTTTCAGCAACCACCACCTGGGCCACACCCTGGGCTACAACAAGCCCGAGCTGCAGCAGATGGGCGAGTACTTCTGGGAGATCCTGCTGCACCCCGAAGACGCCGAGCGCTACCACGACCTGCGCCTGCAACAGCGCCAGGCCGGCTACCTGAGCCAGTTGCAGTGCCAGTTGCGCTTTCGCCACCGCAACAACCAATGGCGGCGCTTCGACATCCGCGAACAGGCCCTGGCCCGTGACAAGACTGACCAGGTGACGCGCATCATCGGCGTCGCCAAGGACATCACCGACCAGATCGAAGCCAGTGAATCCCTGCGTGACAGCGAACAGCGCTACCGCATGCTGGCGGAAAGCATCAGCGACGTAATCTTCTCCACCGACAGCAAGCTGGCCCTCAACTACGTCAGCCCTTCGGTGAACGCGGTGCTGGGCTATGACGTCGACTGGATCTTCGAAAACGGCTGGCAATCGACCATCGCCAACCCGCAGCAACTGACCGGTATCTACTCCCTGGTGGAGCAAGTCAGCCGCGCCCTGGACCAACCCGAATCCCTCGCGGCCTTGCGCAACGACGTGCAGACCCAACTGTTCCTGTTCGACTGCCTGCGGGCCGACGGGCGCAAGATCCCCATCGAACTGCGCCTGGTGCTGGTGTGGGACGAACACGGCGCGTTCGAGGGCATCCTTGGCGTGGGTCGCGATATCAGCCAGCAGCGCCGTGCGGAAAAAGACCTGCGCATGGCGGCCACGGTATTCGAACACTCCACCTCGGCGATCCTGATCACCGACCCGGCCGGCTACATCGTGCAGGCCAACGAGGCGTTCAGCCGGGTCAGCGGTTATGCGGTGGCGGACGTGCTCGACCAGTTGCCGAACATGCTCACCGTCGACGAACAGCAGGAAGCCCACCTGCGCTACGTGCTCAAGCAATTGCACCAGCACAGCACCTGGGAAGGCGAAGTGTGGCTCAAGCGCCGCAACGGCGAGCATTACCCGGCCTGGGTCGGAATTACTGCCGTGTTCGATGACGAAGGCGACCTGGCCAGCTACGTGTGCTTCTTCAGTGACATCAGCGAACGCAAGGCCAGCGAGCAGCGCATCCACCGCCTGGCCTACTACGACGCCCTGACCCACCTGCCCAACCGCACGCTGTTCCAGGACCGCCTGCACACCGCGCTGCAATCGGCGGAACGGCAGAAGTCGTGGGTGGTGTTGATGTTCCTCGACCTAGACCGCTTCAAGCCGATCAACGACTCCCTGGGCCACGCCGCCGGCGACCGCATGCTCAAGGAAATGGCCACCCGCCTGCTGGGCTGCGTCGCCGAAGACGACACCGTGGCACGCATGGGCGGCGACGAATTCACCTTGCTGCTGCAACCGCGGGTCAACCGTGAGATGGCGCTGAACCGGGCGATTCACGTGGCCGAGCAGATTCTGGCCAGCCTGGTGAAGCCGTTTGTGCTGGAGGGCCGCGAGTTCTTCGTCACCGCCAGTATCGGCATCGCCCTGAGCCCGCAGGACGGCAACGAACTCAGCCAGTTGATGAAAAACGCCGACACGGCGATGTACCACGCCAAGGAGCGGGGCAAGAACAACTTCCAGTTCTACCAGGCCGACATGAACGCCAGCGCACTGGAACGCCTGGAGCTGGAAAGCGACCTGCGCCACGCCCTGGAACAGAACGAATTCGTGCTGTATTACCAGCCGCAGTTCAGCGGCGACGGCAAACGTTTGACCGGCGCCGAAGCCCTGCTGCGCTGGCGCCATCCGCGTCGCGGGCTGGTGCCGCCGGGGGACTTCATCCCGGTGTTGGAGGAGTTGGGGCTGGTGGTGGACGTGGGTGACTGGGTGATCAGCGAAGCCTGCCGCCAACTCAAGACCTGGCACCAGAACAAGGTGCGGGTACCCAAGGTCTCGGTCAACATTTCGGCCCGGCAGTTCTCCGACGGGCAACTGGGCGAGCGCATCGCCACCATCCTCAAGGACACCGGCCTGCCGCCGGCGTGCCTGGAGCTGGAGCTGACCGAAAGTATCCTGATGCGCGAGGTCAACGAAGCGATGCAGATCCTCGCCAGCCTGAAAAACCTCGGCCTGAGCATCGCGGTAGATGACTTCGGCACCGGTTATTCATCGCTGAACTACCTCAAGCAGTTCCCCATCGACGTGCTGAAGATCGACCGCACCTTTGTCGACGGCCTGCCGTCGGGTGAGCAGGATGCGCAGATTGCCCGGGCGATTATCGCCATGGCCCACAGCCTGAACCTGGCGGTGATCGCCGAGGGTGTGGAAACCCATGAGCAGCTGGACTTCCTGCGGGAGCACGGTTGCGATGAGGTGCAGGGCTACCTGTTCGGGCGACCGATGCCGGCGAACCGGTTTGAGGCGCAGTTCAGCAATGATGCGCTGTTCATGTTCGATTGAAATCCTCAGGTGATGCGGATGGCCTCTTCGCGAGCAAGCCCGCTCCCACATTCGACCGTATTCCACCTGAAGGAACCCGATTGAATGTGGGAGCGGGCTTGCTCGCGAAGGGGCCCGAACAAACACCACCTATCCCCAGATGAGCCCCGCTTGTCCGCGACATGATGTCCTTTCATATGCCATCTAAAACCCATTGGGTTAGAATGCGCTTCTTTTCTGCCCCCGATCCTTGAGGACCGCCATGTTCAGCCGTGATTTGACTATTGCCAAGTACGACGCCGATCTCTTTGCCGCCATGGAGCAAGAAGCTCAGCGCCAGGAAGAGCACATTGAGCTGATCGCTTCGGAAAACTACACCAGCCCCGCCGTGATGGAGGCTCAAGGTTCGGTTCTGACCAACAAGTACGCCGAAGGCTACCCGGGCAAGCGCTACTACGGCGGTTGCGAGTTCGTCGACATCGTTGAGCAACTGGCCATCGACCGCGCCAAGGAACTGTTCGGCGCCGATTACGCCAACGTCCAGCCACACGCCGGCTCCCAAGCCAACAGCGCCGTGTACCTGGCCCTGCTGCAAGCGGGCGACACCATCCTGGGCATGAGCCTGGCCCACGGCGGTCACCTGACCCACGGCGCCAGCGTTTCCTCCTCCGGCAAGCTGTACAACGCCGTTCAGTACGGCATCGACGGCAACGGCCTGATCGACTACGACGAAGTCGAGCGCCTGGCCGTTGAGCACAAGCCAAAAATGATCGTGGCCGGTTTCTCTGCCTACTCGCAGATCCTGGATTTCCCACGCTTCCGCGAAATCGCTGACAAGGTCGGCGCCTACCTGTTCGTCGACATGGCCCACGTGGCCGGTCTGGTCGCCGCTGGCGTCTACCCGAACCCGGTGCCGTTCGCTGACGTCGTGACCACCACCACCCACAAGACCCTGCGCGGTCCACGTGGCGGCCTGATCCTGGCTCGCGCCAACGCCGAGATCGAGAAGAAGCTGAACTCCGCCGTATTCCCAGGCGGCCAGGGTGGCCCGCTGGAGCACGTGATCGCCGCCAAAGCGATCTGCTTCAAGGAAGCGCTGCAGCCTGAGTTCAAGACCTACCAGCAGCAAGTGGTGAAAAACGCCAAGGCCATGGCCGGCGTGTTCATCGAGCGTGGTTTTGACGTAGTGTCCGGCGGTACTGAGAACCACCTGTTCCTGCTGTCGCTGATCAAGCAGGACATCTCCGGTAAAGACGCTGACGCCGCTCTGGGCAAAGCCTTCATCACCGTTAACAAGAACTCGGTACCGAACGACCCACGTTCGCCGTTCGTCACCTCCGGCCTGCGCTTCGGCACCCCGGCTGTGACCACTCGTGGCTTCAAGGAAGCAGAGTGCAAGGAACTGGCTGGCTGGATCTGCGACATCCTGGCTGACCTGAACAACGAAGCAGTGATTGACGCTGTGCGTGAGAAGGTCAAGGCCATCTGCAAGAAGCTGCCGGTATACGGCGCTTGATTGCAGTTGCTTGAATGAAAAGCCCGGCTCTTGAGCCGGGCTTTTTTATGCCTGAAAACGCTGCTTTCTCAATTTGAAATGACATCAAATGTGGGAGCGGGCTTGCTCGCGAAAGCGCTGTGTCAGTTGATGCATGGGCTGACTGATACACCGCTTTCGCGAGCAAGCCCGCTCCCACATTTTGACTGCGTTTCAAGTCAGGATTGGTAAACCCGCGCAAAGCCTTCGCGAATCTTCTCTTCCGGCAACTCGTCAGCAATAAACACAATCACACTTTCCCGCGCTTCGCCTTCGGCCCATTCGGTGTCCCAATCGAACCCGTAGAGCTTCAGCACGCCCTGGAACACCATGCGCCGGTCTTCCCCGGCAATGTTCAGCACGCCTTTGTAGCGCAGCAATTGCTTGCCGTGGTCTTCCAGCAGCTCGTTCATGAACTCGCTGAGTTTGTCGATATCCAGCGGCTGGTCAGTGCGCAGCACCAGGCTGGAAATACGATCGATGGACGGCGCCTGGCTCACCGGGCGCAGGCTCATGCCGGCGTTGAGGTTGAAGCCGCGCACATCCAGCAGTTCGGCGAGGTCGATCTTGCCGTGCTCCACCACACGAATCGGCGCCCGGCGGTTGATACGAGTCAGGCGCTCGCTGAGGGCGTCGAAGGTGGCATCGTCCACCAGGTCGCGCTTGCTCACCAGCAGGCGGTCGGCAAACCCGATCTGCGCCTGGGCGATGGTCTGGGTCAGGTGGTGCTCGGCGTGGGCCGCGTCCACCAGGGTGATGATGCCGTCGAGGATGTAGCGCTCGCGCAGTTCTTCATCGATGAAAAAGGTCTGGGCCACGGGGGCCGGGTCGGCCAGGCCGGTGCACTCGATCACCAGGCGGTCGAACGCGATCTCGCCGCTGTCCAGGCGCTCCAGCAACAGGTACAGGGCCTTGGTCAGGTCAGTGTGGATGGTGCAACACACACAGCCATTGGACAGGGTCATGACTTGCACCGGCTCGCTGCCCAGCAGTTGGGTGTCGATACCGGCGTCGCTGAATTCATTTTCGATCACGGCGATTTTCAAGCCGTGCTCGGCCTTGAGCAGGTGACGCAACAAGGTGGTCTTGCCAGCGCCGAGGAAGCCGCTGAGGACGGTGACGGGGATGGGAGAGGACAAAGAATTCTCCTTGAAGAAACACAAAACAAATGTGGGAGCGGGCTTGCTCGCGAAGGCGGCGTGTCAGTCAGCACATGCATCACTGAAAGACCGCCTTCGCGAGCAAGCCCGCTCCCACAAGGGATCACCGCAGCCCGAACTACCGGGCTAGCAGCACTTGGGCCCACCCTTGCCGCCGTAACGGGCTTCCTGGCGTTCCCGGAAGAACGCCTTGTAGTCCATCATCGGTTTGTCCGGGTGTTTGGTTTGCATATGCTCGACGTAGGTGTCGTAGTCGGGCATGCCGACCATCAGGCGCGCGGCCTGACCGAGGTATTTACCGAGGCGACTGATGTCATTGAACATGATTGCAATCCTCTATCAAGCGTCCGGGATGGCCTGGTATGGCGCTTCTTTATCCGTACGTTCCTTTTTGCCCCAGGCAGCAATGCCGACCTTGAGCGCATAGAACAGGATGCTGAAGACCACGAACAGGAACAGCGCCGTCAGCGTTGCGTTGGTGTAGGCGTTCCAGATCACGTGTTGCATCTGGTCGATGCTCTTGGCCGGTGCGAGGATCTGGCCGCCGGCCAGGGCATCGCTGTATTTCTTGGCCAGCGACAGGAAGCCGATCGCCGGGTTGGCGTCGAACAGCTTGATGAAGCCTGCGGTCACGGTGCAGATCAGCAGCCATACGGCTGGCAGCATGGTCACCCAGATGTAGCGCTGGCGTTTCATTTTGATCAGCACAACCGTGGCGAGCATCAGCGCGATACCGGCCAGCATCTGGTTGGAGATACCGAACAGCGGCCACAAGGTGTTGATGCCGCCCAGTGGGTCGATCACGCCCTGGTACAGCAGGTAACCCCACATCGCCACGCAACCTGCGGTGGCGATCAGGTTGGCCGTCCAGGACTCGGTACGCTTGAGCGCCGGCACGAAGGAGCCGAGCAAATCCTGCAGCATGAAGCGACCGGCACGGGTACCGGCGTCGACTGCGGTCAGGATGAACAGCGCTTCGAACAGGATCGCAAAGTGGTACCAGAACGCCATGGTGTTTTCACCCGGCAGGACGCTGTGCAGGATCTGCGCGATACCCACCGCCAGGGTTGGCGCACCGCCGGCACGGGCCAGGATGGTGGACTCACCAATGTCATGGGCCACCGCCTGCAACGCTTCCGGGGTAATTGCAAAACCCCAGCTGCTGACGGTTTGCGCCACAGCCACCACGTCACCGCCGACAATCGCGGCCGGGCTGTTCATGGCGAAGTACACCCCTGGCTCGATCACCGAAGCGGCAACCATCGCCATGATGGCCACGAACGACTCCATCAACATGCCGCCGTAGCCGATGTAACGGGCGTGCCCTTCACTGGCCAGCAACTTGGGCGTGGTGCCCGAGGAGATCAGTGCGTGGAAACCCGAGACCGCGCCACAGGCGATGGTGATGAACAGGAACGGGAACAGGCCGCCCTTCCACACCGGGCCGGTGCCATCGATGAACTGGGTCAGCGCCGGCATTTTCAGGTCGGGCATGGTCACCAGGATGCCAATCGCCAGGGCGATGATGGTGCCGATTTTCAGGAAAGTAGACAGGTAGTCCCGTGGTGCGAGGATCAGCCACACTGGCAACACGGCAGCCACGAAGCCATAACCCACCAGCATCCAGGTGATCTGGATGCCGGTGAAGCTGAAGGCCTTGGCCCACACCGGGTCAGCGGCAATCTGCCCGCCCAGCCAGATCGAACCCAGCAGCAACAGCACGCCGACAATCGAGATTTCACCGATGCGGCCCGGGCGGATGTAGCGCATGTAAATGCCCATGAACATCGCGATCGGAATGGTTGCCATCACCGTGAAGATGCCCCACGGGCTTTCGGCCAGGGCCTTGACCACGATCAGCGCCAGCACCGCGAGGATGATGATCATGATCAGGAAGCAGCCGAACAGCGCGATGGTCCCGGGCACACGGCCCATTTCTTCGCGGACCATGTCCCCCAGGGAACGGCCGTTGCGCCGGGTGGACAGGAACAGGACCATGAAGTCCTGCACCGCCCCCGCCAGCACCACGCCGGCGATCAGCCACAACGTGCCGGGCAGGTAGCCCATCTGCGCCGCCAGTACCGGGCCGACCAAAGGCCCTGCGCCGGCGATTGCCGCGAAGTGGTGACCAAAAAGGATGTGTTTGTTGGTCGGCACATAGTCCAGACCGTCGTTGTTCAGCACAGCGGGGGTAGCCCGCAGTGGATCGAGCTGCATCACATGGTTAGCGATGAACAGACTGTAGTAACGGTAAGCAACCAGATAAATGGCCACTGCTGCGACCACGATCCACAAGGCGTTGATCGCCTCGCCGCGGCGCAAGGCCACTACGCCCAGGGCGCACGCTCCTACGATTGCCAGCAGCAGCCAGGGTAGATGGCGTAGCAGGCTATTATTATTTTTCATTTTTATATTCCAGCCAGGGTGGACAGAAAGACAGCCATCCCGAGTTTAGCGCTACTGGCCTTAAAGGCCACCCCCCTACGTTGGTCTAGAGCCTTGCCGGAGCGAAAAAAGCAGAAAAAACCGTCCCATGATGGCGCACGGCTACAATTCCTTTATCCACAGAGGGTTTCACCATGAGCGAACAGCCTTCAGACCGACGCCGTTTCCGACGCATTGCCTTCGACGCCAGGACCGAGCTCACGCAAGACGGCCATGTCTGGTCGGTGCAATTGGTAGATTTGTCGCTCAAGGGCTTGCTGGTGCAACGGCCGCAAGAATGGCACGGCCATCGCTACGAATCGTTCGATGTGGACATTCATCTCGACGCCGAGACCGACGTGAAGATGCAGGTGCGGCTGACCCACGACGATCATGGGCAGCTCGGCTTTGTGTGCGAACACATCGACCTCGACTCCATCAGCCACCTGCGGCGGATAATCGAGCTGAACCTGGGCGATCAGGAAGAACTGGAGCGGGAATTCGCCGCCTTGCTGGAGATCTGAGCATGTGGGAGCTGGCTTGCCTGTGATGGCGGTGTGTCAGTTTGCATATCAATCAGCTGATACACCGCCATCGCGGGCAAGCCCGGCTCCCACAAGGGGGATGTGTGGCTGGCGACTATTCGAACAGGGCATCCAGCGCCTGCTCCAGGCGCGTTACCCCGATCACTTGCAGCCCCGGTGGCATTTCTTTCGGCGCATTGCCCTTGGGCACGATGGCGCGCTTGAAGCCATGCTTGGCCGCTTCCTTCAGGCGCTCCTGGCCGCTGGGCACCGGGCGCACTTCACCCGACAGGCCCACTTCGCCAAACACCAGCAAGTCATGGGGCAACGGCCGGTTGCGCAGGCTGGACATCACCGCCGCCATCAACGCCAGGTCAGACGCGGTTTCCAGCACCTTGACCCCGCCCACCACGTTGAGGAACACGTCCTGGTCATGGGTGGGAATGCCGCCGTGGCGGTGCAATACCGCCAGCAACATCGCCAGCCGGTTCTGGTCCAGGCCCAGGGTGACACGACGCGGGTTGGCCAAGTGGCTGTCGTCCACCAGCGCCTGGACTTCCACCAGCATCGGCCGGGTGCCTTCCCACGTTGCCATCACCACGCTGCCCGGGACTTCTTCCTGGGCACGGGTAAGAAAAATCGCTGACGGGTTGGAGACCTCTTTCAAGCCCCGGTCAGTCATGGCGAACACACCCAGCTCGTTGACTGCGCCAAAACGGTTCTTCACCGCCCGCAACAAACGCAACCGCCCATCGGACTCGCCTTCGAAATACAGCACGGTGTCGACCATGTGTTCCAGCACTCGTGGGCCGGCCAGCGCGCCTTCTTTCGTCACGTGGCCCACCAGGAAAATCGCCGTACCGCTCTGTTTTGCATAGCGCACCAGCAGCGCGGCACTTTCCCGCACCTGGGACACGCCACCCGGTGCCGATTGCAGTTGCTCGGTGAAAATCGTCTGGATCGAATCGATCACCATCACCTTGGGCTTTTCCAGGCGCGCGGTGGCGATGATGCTTTCGATGCAGGTTTCGGTCATCACCCGCAGTTGGTCCTGAGGCAAGCCCAGGCGGCGCGCACGCATGGCCACCTGCTGCTGGGATTCTTCGCCGGTGACATACAACGCCGGCATGCGGCTGGCGATGCTGCACAGGGTTTGCAGCAGGATCGTGGATTTACCGATGCCCGGGTCACCGCCGATCAGTACCACCGAACCATCCACCAGGCCGCCGCCCAGCACCCGGTCCAGTTCACCGGAAGCGGTGGAGAAACGCGGGATTTCTTCGACGCTGACTTCGGCCAGGGTCTTGATCTGGGTTTGTTGCCCGGTCCAGCCGGAACGGCCGCTGGGGGCCACGGCGCCGCCGCTCTCGATCATGGTTTCGGTCAGGGTGTTCCACGCACCGCATTCCGTGCACTGGCCGGCCCACTTGGGAAAGGTCGCGCCGCACTCCGTGCAGCCATACATGCGCTTGGCCTTTGCCATTTGAGAACCTCCAACCGAAAAACCGCGATGATAGCTCAGCGCGGCGCCGGGGTACGGATTTCACCGCTGGCCAAACGTGAAGCGCTGTTACCGATCGGGTCTTCGGCATTCAGATCGGCGCCCTTGGCTTTCAGTTCATCCAGCAGTTCCACGCGCTTGAACAGCCCGGCATACATGGCCGCCGTTTGTCCGGCGCCGTTGCGCTGGTCGGGGTTGCAGTCGGTGGCGAGCAGGCGCTGGGCGATTTTCAGCTCACCCTTGAAGATCGCGCCCATCAAGGCGGTGTTGCCGCGTTTGTCCTGCACGCAGGCATCGGCGCCGGCGGCGAGCAATCGGTCCACGTAGGCACTTTCACCGTGATAGGCGGCGAGAATCAGCGCCGTGTAGCCTTTTTCATCCTGGGTGTTCAGCGAATAGCCGGATTCGATGAAGGTGTTGAGCATGTCCACGTCGCCACGGCGGGCGGCGTCGAAGTAGTAATCCTGCAGTTGTGCCTTAAGCGCGGCCGGGTCAGCTTGTTCGGCCAATACGCTGAACGACAAACACGCAAGGACAGCGCCTATAAAGATTCGCATGGCAAATTCTCAATGATGTGCCACCTGTAGGAGCCGGCTTGCCGGCGATGGCGTACTTGTGGCAAGCCGGCTCCTACAGGGAGCGTGGGCGGTTAGTCGGTCAGCTTTTCGGCCAATGCCTTGACGCGGGCCAGGTCGCCCTTGGCAACTTTGGTCACGCCTGTGCCGTACTCCGGATCCGCCTTGTAGAGGAACGACAGGATGATGTGCTTGCTCTCGTCATCGGTGGTGGCCAGGGAGCCGCCGAAGTTGTCGATCAAGTCCTGACGCTCTTTCTTGTTGAACGAGCGGTACAGGTCGCCGGCTTGCTTGAAGTTCTGCTCACGCTGGATCTTCGCTTGCTGCGTACTGCCCGACAGGGCCGACTGGCTGTACCGCGCGGTTTGCGGCTCTTCCCGTGGCAGCAGGCGGCTTGGCTGGTAGTTCACGCCAGTGGTGGTATTGCCGAAATTCATCGCGCCGTCCTGGTTACCGTTGTTGACGGTCACCCGGGGTGCGTTGATCGGCAGTTGCAGGGCGTTTGGCCCCAGGCGGTACATTTGCGTATCGGCATAGGAGAACACCCGGCCTTGCAGCAGGCGGTCTTCCGACGGCTCGATGCCCGGCACCAGGTTGGCCGGCGCCATGGCGACTTGCTCGGTTTCCTGGAAGACGTTGGCCGGGTTGCGGTTCAGCACCATCTGCCCGACTTTGCGCTCCGGCACGTCCGGCCAGATCTTGGTGGCATCCAACGGGTCGAAATCAAACTTGGCCAGGTCTTCCGGTTTCAGCACTTGCACATACAGGTCCCACTTGGGGAAGTCGCCCTTATTGATGTGCGTGACCAAATCATTGGTCATATGGCTGTAGTCACGGCCCTGTACTTCAGTCACTTGTTTAGGATCGAGGTTCTTGATGCCTTGCAGGCTCTTCCAGTGGAACTTGACGTAGTGCACTTCGCCCTTGGCGTTAATCAACTTGTAGGCATGTACACCGTTACCGTCCATTTCCCGGTAACTGGCTGGAGTACCGGAGTCCGAGTACAACTCGGTCAACGTACGAGTGGACTCCGGAACATGGGAAAAGAAGTCAAAGCGACGGGAATCATCGTCCAGGTTAGTGCGCGGATCTGGTTTAAAGGCGTGAACCATGTCCGGAAACTTGATCGCATCGCGAATAAAGAACGTCGGGAAGTTATTACCGACCAGGTCCCAATTACCTTCGGCGGTGTAGAACTTGGTGGCGAAGCCGCGCGGGTCACGCAGGGTTTCCGGCGAATGGTTGCCGTGAACGACCGCAGAGAAGCGCACAAATACCGGCGTGGCTTCGCCGGCGGCAAACACCTTGGCCTTGGTCAGGTCGCTGAGGTTATCGGTGACGGTGAAAGTACCGTGAGCGCCGGTGCCACGGGCGTGCACAACGCGCTCCGGAATACGCTCGCGATCAAAGCGCTGCAACTTCTGGATCAGTTGCACGTCTTGCAACAGGACCGGGCCATTCGCACCGGCGGTTTGAGAGTTCTGATTGTCACCGACCGCCGCGCCATTATCGCGCGTGAGGTTGGCGGCGTGTACGGACAGCGAAAGAAGACTGGCGCTCACTGCAAACAGCACCTGTCGCGCAGAAATAGGCCCGCGGCTAATAGGGTTTTTCATCGAGGTATCCTCTGGTTTTTTTAGTGCACATTGAGTTGTGCTTGCCAGAGGCTAGTGACCCGCGAGTCAGAAGATAAATAGAAAAGCCGTACCACCCCGATAAAGAAAATAGTGTGGTAACCCACTGAAATAGCGGGTATTCCGCGCGCGATTGGTGGCACTTTGCAAACTATTTGCGATTTAATGTGTCGATAAAAACGGACACTGTTAGCAGTTGTGTCGAGCAAGCCTCGCCACACTGTCTTACAATGGCTTCTACCTCCTCATCTGTAACAAGGAATAACCTATGGGCGTGTTAAGTGAGTTCAAGGCCTTCGCGGTCAAAGGTAATGTGGTCGACATGGCGGTCGGTATTATCATCGGCGCCGCCTTCGGCAAAATTGTTTCATCCTTTGTAGGCGACGTGGTGATGCCACCTATCGGCCTGTTGATCGGGGGTGTCGACTTCGGCGACCTGGCCGTAACGCTTAAAGCCGCCCAGGGCGATGCGCCTGCCGTCGTACTGGCGTACGGCAAGTTCATCCAGAGCGTGATCGACTTTGTGATCGTTGCGTTTGCGATCTTCATGGGCGTTAAGGCCATCAACCGCCTGAAGCGTGAAGAGGCCGTGGCACCTAGCCTGCCGCCGGTCCCGACCAAGGAAGAAGTGCTGCTGGGGGAGATCCGCGATCTGCTCAAGGCACAGAACAGCAAGCCCGAGTAAGCTCGGCAAAAAGTAAAGGCGCCTGCAGGGCGCCTTTGTTTTACCAGTAGTTTTCTACCGCGACCTGCCCCGGACGGCGGGTCAGGCTCAGTTGCATGTCGCGCTGTTTCAGCAACTGACGCGTGTCGTCGATCATCTGCGGGTTACCGCAAATCATCACCCTGGAATGCTCGGGGGTCAGCTCGATGCCTGCGGCGCGCTCCAATTCGCCGTTCTCGATCAGGGTGGTAATCCGCCCATTCAGCGCGCCCGGATGTTGCTCGCGGGTGACAATGGGAATGTAGGTGAGCTTGTGGGCGTATTCTGCCAGGTATTCACGTTCGCCCAGTTCATGGATCAACGACTGGTAAGCCAGCTCCCTTGCTTCGCGGGCACTATAGACGAGGATAATCCGCTCGAATTTCTCCCACACTTCGAAGTCCTGCAGAATTGAGAGAAACGGCGCAATACCGGTCCCGGTGCCCAACAGCCACAGATCACGACCATCCACAAACCGGTCCAGGGTCAAAAAGCCCGTGGCCTGGCGCTCCACCAGCAAGGTATCGCCTTCCCGCAGGCGGCTCAGCTCACTGGTGAACTCACCGCCCGGCACCACGATGGAAAAGAAGTCCAGGTATTCATCAAAGGGCGAGGACACCACCGAATAAGCACGCCACACAATGCCGCCATCGGCCTTGGTCACCCCAAGACGCACGAATTGTCCGGCGCGAAAACGAAAACCAGGGTCTCGGGTAGTACGCAGGGTAAACAGGCTGGGAGTCAGCGATTTCACGTCGAGCAGGGTCTGGCGGGTGTATTTTTCAGCACTGGCCGTCATGGGAAACTCCATTTGCAGAGGCCCCTAGTGTCCCCCAAAGCGCCGCCTGGAAACACCGATGGTTTGTGCTGGCATTGCCGCTGCCAATTGTGGCAACCGCTGGGCGGTACTAAATATTTGGCTATTAGTCGCCTTCCAACAAGCCATTAGATGAGGGAGTGTAACTAAATACTAACAAGGCGCATTTAGAGCAAGTTCTTAAAACTAATGGAAAAAAATCTTATCGAACGCCTGAAACCTGTACACCGTAGCCAGGTTGTACAAATGTTATTGGCCTAACGCCCGCTTGAACATAACCAAATTTTCATTTCGAGCTGTAGCCGTTGTCCTACACTATTTTTCACGCTGTAAACGGGGGCCTTGGAAGTACCCCATGTAAGAACCGTTCACATGGAGAGTTACCGATGGTCAACTGGCACAACACTCGCCTGCCCAAACTCGAAGGGGAAAGCGAAATAACCAGTATGTACGAAGCTGCCCTCAACCTTACCTACGAGCTTGGCTTCCAATACTGCGCATTCACCCTTAGTTCTCATCTACCCAACAACCAAACGAAAACCGTCAACCTCAACAACTATTCCAATGAATGGAATACGCTGTACAGACAAGAGCACTACTTTGATCTCGACCCTGTGGTTGCGCATTGCAAACGCTCGGTTCTACCGATCGTATGGGACGAGAAAACCTTTTCTTCGGTACCGGACTTATGGGCCCATGCCCAGTCCAACGGACTGAATTTCGGATGGACCCAATCGGTTCATGACTTCCAGGGTGTTTTCAGCATGTTGAGCCTGGGGCGTGCCACCGGCCCAGTGGGCCCTGAAGAACTCTATGAAAAAGCCGGGCAAGTGCTCTGGATTTGCCACGCCATGCACGCGGTGGTGGCCAAAAAATACGCAGACAATCCCAGCCCGCAAGCGCCCAGCAAATTGACCCCGCGGGAAACCGAAATCCTGCAATGGTCGGCCTTGGGCAAGACCGCCTCGGACATCGCCACCATCCTGTGCCTGTCCGAACGCACGGTCGGCTTCCATATCAGCAGTGCGATGAAGAAACTGGGGGTCAGTAACAAGATTGCCGCAGTGATCACGGCAGTCAAATGCGGGTTGTTTTAAACACCGCATGTAATCCAGGGGAAAAAAACGTAACATTTGCGGCCAGTTCCGGGTGATGACGCGAGCCCCTGATGCGCCTCGCGTCGCCGCTCACCCCGATGGTTCGCTTACCCAGAGTCTCACCCGCCATGCCCCTGCTCGACAGCCCCTTCGCCCAACTCGACCTGATCCGTCAGCCAGAACAGCACAACGACCCGCTGCAAGCGTTTGATGCAGCCGATGAGTATTTGCTCAGCTACCTGGCGGAACAACAGCTGACGACGGCGACCCGCGTCCTGGTGCTCAACGACAGTTTCGGCGCGCTGGCGGCCAGCCTCGAAGGGCATGTGCGGGTCACCTCCAGTGGTGACTCGTTCCTCGGCGCCCTGGGCCTGGAGAAAAACCTGGCGCGCAACGGCAAGGCTTTCGACGCGGTAACGTTCCTGCCCGCCAGCCAGACACCTGCCGGGCCGTTCGACCGCGTACTGATCCGCGTGCCGAAAACCCTGGCCCTGCTCGAAGAACAATTGATTCGCCTGCAAGGTCAACTGGCACCCGGCGCCGAAGTGATTGCCGGGGCGATGGTCAAGCACCTGCCACGGGCTGCCGGCGAACTGCTGGAGCGCTACATCGGCCCGATGCACGCCTCACTGGCGGTAAAAAAGGCCCGACTGCTGATCGCCACCCTGGCCGATCGGCCACACGCCGTATCGCCCTACCCTACGCGCTACAGCCTGGAAACCCCGGCCATCGAACTGCTCAACCACGCCAACGTGTTCTGCCGCGAAGGCCTGGACATCGGCACCCGGGCCTTCCTGCCGCACCTGCCACAAAACCTGGGCGGCGCCCGCGTAGCCGACCTGGGTTGCGGTAATGGCGTCCTGGCGATTGCCAGCGCGCTGCAAAACCCCGAGGCGCAGTACACGCTGGTCGACGAGTCTTATATGGCGGTGCAATCGGCGGCCGAGAACTGGCGCGCGGCGCTGGGCGAACGTGACGTGCTGATTCGCCCCGGCGACGGCCTGGCCGATCAGGAAGCGCAGTCACTGGATGTGGTGCTGTGCAACCCGCCGTTCCACCAGCAGCAAGTGGTGGGAGACTTCCTCGCCTGGCGCATGTTCCAGCAAGCGCGGGAAGCGTTGGTAGTGGGCGGCGCCCTGTATATCGTCGGCAACCGTCACTTGGGTTATCACACCAAGTTGGCGCGGTTGTTCCGCGGTGTCGAGCAAGTGGCGGCCACGCCGAAGTTCGTGATTCTCAAAGCGCGCAAATAAAAAAGCCCTCCATAAAGGAGGGCAATAGTTACAACGGGATGTCAGTGGGTGGTCAGGCCCGCGGCATTCATGAACATGCGCATCAGGCTGGCCACCACGAACAGGGCCAGGACGCTGCCGGTCCAAATCATCGCCAGCCAGCCCAGGCGCTGCCAGAGCGGCTTTTTCTCGGCCTGTTCGATGTCGTGCAACGAAGGTTTGCCGGACATGAGTCAATCCTCCTAGTGATAACCGTCTTCGTGGGTGACCTTGCCGCGGAACACGTAGTAGCTCCAGAAGGTGTAGCCCAGGATGAACGGAATGATGAACAAGGTGCCCACCAGCATGAAGCCCTGGCTTTGCGGCGGTGCGGCGGCGTCCCAGATCGAGACTGACGGCGGGATGATGTTCGGCCACAGGCTGATCCCCAAGCCACTGTAGCCAAGGAAGATCAGCACCAGCGTCAGCAGGAACGGCGTGTAGTGCGCATTGCGGGCCACGGCGCGAATCAGGCCGTACATGGTCACCAGCACCAGGATCGGCACCGGCAGGAACCAGAACAGGTTCGGCAGGGTGAACCAGCGCGAGGCGATTTCCGGGTGGGCCAGCGGCGTCCAGAGGCTGACGATACCGATCACCGCCAGCACCACGAATGCCAGGGGCCGGGCCAGGTTGTGCATCTTCTCCTGCAAGCTGCCTTCGGTCTTCATGATCAGCCAGGTGCAGCCCAGCAGCGCATACGCCACGATCAGGGCCACGCCGCAGAACATCGTGAACGGCGTCAGCCAGTCCAGGGAGCCACCGGCAAACTGCCGGTCGACCACCGGGATGCCATCAATGAACGCCCCCAGCGCCACGCCCTGGAAGAACGTCGCTGCCAGCGAGCCGCCGATGAAGGCCTTGTCCCACAAGTGACGCTTGTCGTCCTTGGCCTTGAAGCGGAATTCAAACGCCACGCCACGAAAGATCAGCCCGATCAGCATCAGCATCAGTGGCAGGTACAGCGCCGAGAGCACCACCGAATAGGCCAGCGGGAACGCGCCAAACAACGCCGCGCCGCCGAGTACCAGCCAGGTTTCGTTGCCGTCCCACACGGGGGCGACGGTGTTCATCATCACGTCACGGTCGGTCTTGCCCGGGATGAACGGGAAGAGAATGCCGATCCCCAGGTCGAAGCCGTCCATGACCACGTACATCATGATGCCGAAGATGATGATCACGGCCCAGATCAGCGGAAGATCAATACCCATGGCTCAGTTCCCCTTGTTCAAGGTGTCGCCGTGATCGGCATCGGCACTGTCATCAGCCGCCGACAACGGACGCGCCGGTGTGCGTTTCTGCCCAGGGCCACCGTGGGTGGGCTCGGTGCTTTCGTGGGTCACAGGCCCTTTGCGCACCAGGCGCATCATGTAGCCCAGGCCCGCGCCGAACAGCGCGAAGTACACCACCACAAACAACACCAACGTAATGCTCATCTGCGCAAAACTGTGGTTGGACGAGGCGTCCGCCGTGCGCATCAGCCCGTAGACCACCCACGGCTGACGGCCGATCTCGGTGGTGAACCAGCCGGCGAGAATCGCGATCAGGCCGGACGGGCCCATCCACAGCGCCAGGTACAGGAACGGCTTGGACGTGTACATCTTGTCGCCACGGCGCAGCCAGAGGCTGAACAGGCCGGTGAAGATCATCAGGAAGCCCAGGCCCACCATGACCCGGAACGACCAGAACACGATGGTCGAATTCGGACGATCCTCAGGCGGGAACTCCTTGAGGGCCGGCACCTGCTTGTCCAGGGAGTGGGTCAGGATCAGGCTGCCCAGGTACGGAATTTCTACTGCGAACTTGGTTTTTTCAGCCTTCATGTCCGGCCAGCCGAACAGGATCAGCGGCGTGGGCTCGTTGCCGATATTTTCCCAGTGGCCTTCAATCGCGGCGATCTTCGCCGGTTGATGCTTGAGGGTATTCAGGCCGTGGAAGTCACCGATGACCGCCTGGATCGGCGCAACGATCAGCGCCATCCACATTGCCATCGACAGCATGGTGCGGATCGCCGGGTTGTCCTTGCCGCGCAGCAAGTGCCAGGCCGCCGAGGAGCCGACGAAGAACGCGGTAGCGACGAACGCGGCCGTGGCCATGTGCATCAGGCGGTAGGGGAACGACGGGTTGAAGATCACGGCCAGCCAGTCGGTTGGAATCACCCGGCCATCAATGATTTCAAAGCCCTGTGGCGTCTGCATCCAGCTGTTGGAGGCAAGAATCCAGAAAGTCGAGATCAGCGTGCCGACGGCCACCATCACCGTGGCAAAGAAGTGCAGCTTGCGCCCGACCTTGTTCCAGCCGAACAGCATGACCCCAAGGAAGCCGGCTTCGAGGAAGAACGCCGTGAGCACCTCATAAGTCAGCAACGGCCCGGTGACGGCACCGGCGAAGTCCGAGAAGCGGCTCCAGTTGGTGCCGAACTGATAGGCCATGACCAGACCGGAGACCACGCCCATGCCGAAGTTGACGGCAAAGATCTTCGACCAGAAATGGTAGAGGTCACGGTAGGTGTCGTTGTGGGTCTTGAGCCACAGGCCTTCCAGCACCGCAAGGTAACTGGCCAGGCCGATGGTGATGGCCGGGAACAGGATATGGAATGAGATGGTGAACGCGAATTGAATTCGGGCGAGATCTAGCGCCTCCAAACCGAACATAAGTCTTCCTCTGTCAGGTAATACCGAATGCTGGCTGGAGGCCTGCACCCACTGCCCCCACGGATATGGAGTGTGGCGAATTCAAATTCGTTTCTTTTTATGACCAACCACGCAGGGATTCTGGCCTTGCGGCCGCCAGAGCAATCCCGGCGAAGGTTTTGATCTGGGTCAAGCATTGCTGAAAGAGTAGTCCCATTTTCGCGAGAGCAAGGCGTGGTCTTTTGCCGCGTGACAGGTTGCCTCAGTGGTCACTGGGTGTTGTCTTTGGTGAGATTGGGCGTGTTTTGGGTGTATATCCGTTATTTGGGTGATGGCTGGTATTGGTTCCGCTCTTACAG